>DASVOY010000104.1:0-1665 GCA_036383115.1 Allostellaceae bacterium | reverse complement strand
GCAAAGTGATACACTACCCGTGAGCGAGAAACGCTGACGCGCCGCGCGCCGGCGCCGCCTATCGCTGCGGCGTCATGGGCTGGCGGACCTTCGCCGCCATCGCGTTTGCGACAATGTGGTTTATGGCATAAGGACTGAAGTAGCTCGCCCATAGGAGCTGCAGACCGGCGCGCAGGGAATCGGCCGCTTCCGTCCCCTGCTCGATCTTGATCGCACGCTCGCTTTGAAAGAGCTCGACCTCCCGCTCCGCAGTGTTGGCGACGGTAATTATCTTGAGCGACACCCGCACCTCTCGTAGACCGAACCCTGGGTCCGCAGCGGCCACACCTTTGAGGATCGCCGTAATGGCACCGGGCTCGGCAATAGCGGCTTTGGTGATGTCGACGGGCACGATGGGCAATGGCTCCCTCGCGTGCGCCAGGCGGAACAGCGCCCGGTCGCACGATCTCGCCGACTTCAGGCCGGCGGCGCGCCTGCATTCCTCCTCGGCGTCGGGATCGGCAAGGGCCGCCCATGCCGGAAGCTTCGTGACCGGCTCCGCGAGGCGTCCCGCCGCAAGATCCTTGAGCGCCGTTCGCGCCGTGTCGCAGAACTTCGCGGTACCGACGATCTTGGCAGCACCCACCGCGGTGGAGAAGGAGCATGACAATCGAATGCGATCCGTGCCGATGCTCGGCGCGTCCCCGCTGCCTGCGGCAGTGGCCCGCCCGATCATGAGGATCGCCGCTCCGAGCCCGATGGCCATGCATCGCAGATCGAAACGCACAGACCGCTTAGAGTGTGGCATCCAAAGCCTCCTTACCGCTTCTGCACGCGCCGCTTGAGCTCGGCGAGGGCGGCCTTCCGGTCGGCGCGATAGTCGCCCGCTTCCCACCACGTCTCGATCTCGGCAAGCAGGCGGCCGACCTCCGGGCCTTCGGCCATGCCGAGCGCGGTGATGTCGCGCCCTTTCAGCGGAAAGGTCGGCGGCCGCCACGCGTCGGCGAGCGCAAGGAGCTCGCGGCCGCGCGTGTCATCGCCGCTCTCGGCGGCGCGCAGCAGCACGAGGTCGCGGTAGAGATCGGCGCCAAGATGGTAGAGCGCGCGGCGCTGGGCGCGCTCGTCGCCGGCGAGATCGGCCGGCCAGAGCGGCGCGGCCAGGGCCAGGAGCCGCTCGCGCTGCTCGTTCGAGAGGCGCAGGCGCTCGGCCACCGCCGCGGCGCCGTTCGCACCGCTCTCCATAAGTGCGCCGAGCCGCCGCAGCGGGTCGGGGGCGGGCTCGAGCGGCACCAGCGCCGCGAGGCGGTCGACCCGCCGCGCCTCGGGCAGCACGACGGCGAGGACGCCGTCCTCTCCCATCAGCACGAGCGTCGGTACGGGATCGGGCGCGGCGAGCAGCTTCAGCATCTCCGCCGCGACGCGCTCGCCCGAGAGCGTCGGCAGCAGCGGGGCCAGCGCGCGGCAGGCGGCGCGCGCCTCGGGATCGGCCGCGCCGCGGCCGTAACGGGCGTGGAAGCGGTAGAAGCGCAGCAGGCGCAGCACGTCCTCGCGGATACGCGTCGCGGCGTCGCCGACGAAGCGCACGCGTCCCGAACGCAGATCGGCCAAGCCGCCGACGGGATCGAAGACGCGCCCCTCGGCATCGAGGAAGAGCGCGTTCATGGTGAAGTCGCGCCGCTGCGCATC
>DASVOY010000103.1:0-2616 GCA_036383115.1 Allostellaceae bacterium | reverse complement strand
CCGGCGGTCACCGTTTCACCTTCGTGCTTGAGCCACTGGCCGACAGTTGCCTCGACGATAGACTCGCCAAGCTGCGGCACGCGAATCTCAACCGACATGTTGCCCTCCGCGAGTCTCACTCGCCACCCGATCGTGTTGCTTCGATTTCTGGTCTGTTCCTCGTGTATGCGGCTCGCGCGAGTTTCTGGCTTTGGTGGGCGCCGCAACGGTGAGACCGGCGAATGCCTCGGCTACGATGCGCGCCTGCTCGGTTGCATGGACATCCGCCGAGCCTTCCGCCGTGCTGGCGCGCTCCGGTCGCCCGATGTAGCCGAGCGTCAGATGCGGTGGAAGCAGCGCGGTGAGGCGCGGCGTGATGTAGTTCCACGCGCCCATGTTGCGCGGCTCCTCCTGCAGCCAGACGATCTCGCGCAGGTGCGGGTAGCCGGCGATGACGCGGGCCACCTGCTCCTCTGGGAAGGGGTACAGCTGCTCGACACGGGCGATTGCTACCGCCTCGGCCTGCCCTGGCTGCGCGGCGCGAGCGGTGGCCAGATCGATTGCCACCTTGCCGCTGGTGAGAACCAGACGCCGCACGGCATCGCGCTTGTCCGTGACTGTGGGGTCATCGAGGACGGGGGCGAAGCCGCCGGCGGCGAGGTCTGCCAGGCTGGAGGCGGCGAGTGGCTGGCGCAGCAGGCTCTTGGGCGTCATGATGATGAGCGGACGCGGGGCCTGGCCGAGTGTCGCCGCCTGAACACGCAGCAGGTGGAAGTATTGCGCGGCGCTCGTGACGTTGGCGATGCGCAGGTTGTCTTCGGCGGCAAGCTGCAGGTAGCGCTCGATGCGGCCGCTCGAATGCTCGGGTCCCTGGCCCTCGTAGCCGTGCGGCAGCAGCAGCACCAGCGAGGGATGTTGGCGCCACTTGGCGCGGGCGGCGGCGATGAACTGGTCGATCAGCACCTGCCCGGCGTTGGCGAAGTCGCCGAACTGCGCCTCCCAGAGCACCAACGCTTCGGGGGCATGGACGCTGTAGCCATATTCGAAGCCGAGCACGGCGGCCTCAGAGAGCGGGCTGTTGTAGACGGCGAAGGAGGCGCGAGCCTGGGGCAGCGCCTGCAACGGCACGTAGCGCGCACCGGTGGTGGCATCGTGGAGCACGAGGTGGCGCTGGCTGAAGGTGCCGCGCTCGGCATCCTGGCCGCTGAGGCGAATGGGCGTGCCATCGGCGAGGATCGACGCGAAGGCGAGTGTCTCGGCGTGGCCCCAGTCGATGCCGCCCGGCTTCTCGATGGACTCGCGGCGTCGCTGCAGCAAGCGCTCAAGACGAGAGTGGGCGTTGAAACCGTCGGGGCGGGCCAGCAGCGCGTCGTTGAGCGAGCGCAGGCTATCGGCGGGTACGGCGGTGGTGTAGCTGGTGAGCGGCGGCGCTTCGTGTAGCGGCGCTGGCTCCTGCTCGACGGCATGGCCGCTGACCAGCGCCTCCTGCGCGGCGCGCAACCGTGTCTGGACCTCGCGCTGCATCTCCTCGACTTCGCTCGGAGTGATGATGCCGTCGGAGATGAGGCGATCGGCGTAGAGGGCGCGGACGGTGGGGCGAGCGGCGATGCTGGCATAGAGTACGGGCTGCGTGAAGGCCGGCTCGTCGCCTTCGTTGTGGCCCCAGCGACGGTAGCCAACGAGGTCGATCAGCGCATCCTTATGGAAGCGGGTGCGGTAGGCCTCGGCGATGCCCACGACTGTCAGGCATGCCTCGGGATCGTCAGCGTTGACATGGAAGATGGGAATCTCGAAGCCCTTGGCGAGGTCGCTGGCGTAGAGTGTGGAGCGACCATCGTGCGCCACGGTGGTGAAGCCGATCTGGTTGTTGGCGATGATGTGCAGCGTGCCGCCGGTCTGATAGCCGGGCAGGCGCGAGAGGTTCAGGGTCTCGGCGACGACGCCCTCACCGGGGAAGGCGGCGTCGCCGTGGATCACCAGCGCCAGCGCCCAGTCGGCGTCCTGGTGGGGCTCGCCGGGGGCGGCACGATCCTCCTGAGCAGCACGGGTAAAGCCTTCGATGACCGGATTGACGAATTCGAGGTGGCTGGGGTTGTGCGCCAGGGTCAACTGCACGTGCGCGGCTTCGCCGTTGCGCATCAGCTTGCGGGCGCCGAGGTGGTATTTCACGTCGCCGGTCCAGCCGTAGTTGATACCGGTGGAGCCTTCCGAGGGGACCAGCTCTTTATTGGGAGCGCTGTGGAACTCCGAGAAGATCTTGGCGTAGGGCTTGCCGAGGATGTGCGCCAGGACGTTGAGCCTCCCGCGATGCGCCATGCCGATCAGCACTTCGTTCGTGCCGGTCTCGGTGGCCTCGTGGATCGCCTCATCGAGCATCGGCACGAGCATGTCGATGCCTTCGATGGAGAAGCGCTTCTGCCCCTGGAAGGTGCTGTGGAGGAATCGCTCGAAGCCCTCGACTTCGCTGAGGCGGCGCAGCAGGTCGCGGCGGCCGTCATCTGTCAGCTTCGGCTGATATGCGCCGGATTCGACGGCCTGATAGAGCCAGGCACGCTCGTCGAAGTCTTGCACGTGATCGAACTCATAGCCAATGGAGCCTGAGTAGATGGCGCGTAACCGCTGGATGGCGTCGAGGCA
>DASVOY010000102.1:0-5667 GCA_036383115.1 Allostellaceae bacterium | reverse complement strand
CCCGCGGCATTCAAGCCGGTGGCGCCGCCCAGGAACAGGCCGCTGCCGGCGCCGATGGCCGCGCCGGCGGCAGGATTGCCGGTGGCGGCGCCGATCGCGGCGCCCGCGGCGGCGCCGAGCACGGTGCCCGCCGCGAGGCTGTTCGCAAAGCTCTGGTTCGCCGCATCCGCCGGCGAAGCGCCGCCGGTCTGGTTCGCGGCGTACTGGCGGCAGGAGAGGTCGTCCTTCTGGAATTGCGCGAAGTCCTTGCCCTTGGCCGGAAGCGCCGTGACGCTCGGCCCGGTCGGCGGCGCGACGACGCAGGCGCCGAGCAGCAATGCCGCGGCGAGCGTGATCCAGCGTGCCATGGGAGCCATCTCCGTCACCTCCGGGGGCAGGAAGGTGCGAAGTTTCACCGGCGCCATCCTGCGCCGGGAAACGGGCGGAAGCGAATCACGATTGGGCGACAGTGGAACCGGCGCCGCACAGCGCCGTTCTCGGCACGATGCGGGCGCGGTCTCTCATGCTGACGGGTGCCCTCCTGGCGGTGACGCTCCTCGCCTCGCCGGCCGGCGCGACGCAGCGCTGCAGCAATGTCCTCGCCGACGGCCGCGTCATCCTTCAGGGGCCGCTGTTCAATACGCTGGGGCAGGTCTGCTCCGTCGCCATCATCCCCGGCGGCGCGGGGTCGACGGTGATCGAGCGCGCGCGCTTCGCCGGCAATATCGTCGTCCTGTCGCCGCCCTTCGCCGTGGCCCCGCAGCGGGTGGTGGTCGTGGAGCAGGTCTTTACCGGCGCCAGAACCGCGCTTCTGCCGTCGCCGGGCTTCACCACGCGGAGTGTCGTCCTGTTCACGACATCGCCCCTCGCCGTGGCGCCGAACATGCGCACCACGACGGGAAGCATCGGTCCGTTCACCACCTTCTCGAACAGCCAGCCGCTTGCCGGCGCCATCGTCACGCGGCCCGGCACGGTCATCGTCAGGCCGTCCACCGGCATGGCCGGCGGGCGGCGCTGACCCGAGGCCGAGGCGTGGCGCCGGCGTCGACGCCGCGGAAACGTCGGGCATTGCGGCGAAGTGTGCTAGGCTGCTCGATCGTCGACAGACCGGGCTCCGCCATGCCGAAAGATCACATCGAAATCCGCTGCCCGAATTGCGGCGGGAGGATGCTGATCGAATGGCCGACCGCGCGCGGCCGGCGTGCCCAGGTCAAATGCCGCAGCTGCGGCAAGGATTTTCCCCTGGGCCAGGCGGTCGAGCGGACGGTCGCAGGCGCGCCCGACCGCCGCGACCTGCACCTCGTCGAGAAGAAAGAAGACGAGCGCGACTAGCACGGCCGCGCCGCGCCGAGCGCGGCATCTCGGCTGCGCTCCCGCAGCTAAACGTCGGCGCCTGCTGGTAACCGCCGCGCGTCGTCCTTATGTGTCTAGAACCGCGCGGGCCTCGGCACGACGCCGCATGAACCCGCGCCGGGAGGAAATGACCATGAAAGCCGCCGTTCAGCCGAGTGTCAGCCAAACCTACCGCGACCTGGCGCAGACGTACCGCGCCTTGGCATCGCAATGCCGGGAGATGGCGAAGCGCGACCGCAAGCCCGGCCCGCTGCTCATCCGCGCCGAAGCGCTCGACGCGACCGCGGCGTTCGTCGAGCGCCCGACGCGGTAGCCGGATTCGGCTGTCTCATACTAGACCCGGAACCGGAGCGGGAGCGCTCCGTTCGCCGTCATCGGTGCCCTTCCGAAGGTGCGAGCATGTCGCTGTCGTGGCCGTTGCCGGCCTTTGCCGTTGTTGCCCTCGCGACTGCCGCGTCGCCGGTAGCCGCCGCGCAGCCGGACCAGCCTTACGACCGCTGCGCCTACATGAATCACGACAGCAAGGCATATTACGAATGCGTGGCGCAGCGCGAGGAAGCGAGGCTGAGGGCGGAGGCGACGACGCCGACTGCCCCGGAATCGCGGCCCGAGCCGGGGCCGAAGCCACAAGCCCGCTGAGCCTGGGCAGCCCCGATCCCGCCGTCAGCGTCCGTCGGAACTACAGGAGTTCGCTCTCCAGCACCACGCGCTCATGCCCGTCGAGGACGGACTTGACCCGGTACTGACACGTCCCGCGCTCTTCGGGGAGCAGCCTGACCACCTTGAACGTCCCGCCCCGCATCCCGCCGCTTCGGTTGGGCGCGACGATCACCTGTTGTCCGGCTTTGAACTTGTGGGCCGCCATAGGCATGCCTCCATGATGAGTGGCGCAACCGCCGGCTCGCGAAGCGCGATTCGAATGAAGCCACGCCATTTACATAAGCATCGGCGCGGCGCTTTACATCGGCCGCGGCCGGGGGACGATGCGCGGCCCGTCACACCGGGACTTGGCCGCACGATCGTCGCGTCCTAGGGCGAAGCGGTCGGGAACCCTCCGGGAAGGCCCGCGCCGATGTCGACGAGCTCGGTCAAAACGCTCTCGAGCTTGGGCGGGGCCGGCGACGCGGGCTCGGCGAGTTCCGTGGTCGAGAGATCCCGGGTGAGCGCGATCGACATGTCGGGGATCTCGGCTCCCCGCGTCCGCAGCGGCAGCGCCAGCGTCTCCGCCTCCACCACCGTCGCTGGGTCGCGCCATACCTTGATCTTGTAGTAGACGCCGCACGGCGCGTCGACGAGGAGGCGTCTGGCGATCTCCGCCGCGCTCCTGCTCTCGGGCGGGACGAAGTCGAACCAATTGGCTTTCCTGGTGTCCTGTCCGTAGCGCCGCTTTATCGCGCTGCCGACGACCTCGATCTGCACCGCCTCCGGTTGCGAGACGTCCGCGATCGTTATGAACGGAAAGGCCCCGACCAGCTCGCGTGGATCGATATCCTCCTCGAACGGCACGAGGCCGACGCGCCGGATCCGCATCCAGTGCGCAACCAGGTCTCGTGCAAATCTAAGCCGGGGATCGGAGAGGAGCATTTGTCTCGCTGCGTGCGTTGCCGCCGATTCGCTCGGCTGTTGTCGAGGCCACTCTAGGGCAATTCGTCGCCCAGGCAAACCGGGACTCCCGCACAAAGCATCGGCCGAGTCGTGGTCCTCGATCCGCCGGCGCACCGTCCGCGCGCGGCCGGAGCCCGGCCACTTCCAAATTGCTCGGCTCGGCGGCGAGGACTACCATCGATGCCTCACAAAATCGGGGAGGCGGCCATGGCGCTGCGCAAATTCATCATCGAGCGCGAGATCCCGAAGGTCGGCACCTTGCAGCGCGATCAGCTGCGCGGCGCGGCAGGCAAGTCGAACGCGGCGCTGCGCCAGCTCGCGCCCGACATCCAGTGGCAGGAGAGCTACGTCGCCGACGACAAGACGTTCTGCATCTATCTTGCCAAGGACGAGAGCGTCATCCGCAGGCACGCCGAGATCAGCGGCTTTCCCGCGACCAAGATCACCGAGGTGAAGCGGACGATCGACCCCACCACCGAACGGCCGGACTAAGGGTCTGCCGGGGTTGATCGCGCCCGGCCGGGCGGCTTTGACCGGTGCAGCCTTTCATTTCTGCTTCTTCTCGAATGCCGCCATGCCGCGCTTGACGAGCTTCGCCGCCTCCTTCGGGCCGCCGCGCTTCCGCGGCTTGAACTTCTTGCCTTTGGCGCGATTGTAGTTGACGAAGAAGGCTTCGATCTCGTCTACGAGCTTTGGCCGCAGATCCGCGAGCGAGCGGATGTGCCGATGCGTGTGGGCGTGGGTGGCGACGGCAAGGAGGCGATCGTTCCGCACCCAACGCCTGTCGTTCTCGCGCTGCTCCGCCTCGATCACGCCGATCAGCCGCGCGGTCAGCAGGCAGCCGACGGCGACCGGCGCATCCAGCAGGACGAGGACGTCCAGCGGATCGCCGTCCTCGCCCAGGGTCGACGGGATGAAGCCGAAATCATAGGGGAAGGATTGTCCCTCGGGCAGCACGCCGGCGAGGCGGAAGGCGCTGTAGGTGGCGTCGTAATCGTACTTGTTCGGGCTGCCCTTCGGTGTCTCGATGACGACAGAGAAGTCGCCGGTCTCACGATCGATGGCCGGGAGCGAGGAGAGGACGGGCAGGTGCGCGTGGGTATCCGCCATAAGTTCGTCCGTCAACTGCGGGTGTCATAGCGGAAACATCGCCTATCCCGGCTCGTTCCAAGGCGGGGCGGGGCGCAAAGGAGGAGTGCGGCGCAACGTTCGGAAAGCGTTAACAAAGTGCCGCCTAAGCTGGGATCGGTCGAGGTTCCGCCCGTTGTCGCCATCACCAGCCCGCAGGCCACCCCTGAGCAAGCGCAAATCCCTCACCCAGTATGCCGCCTTGCCGTTCAGGCTCGAGAACGGCCGGCCGCGCGTCATGCTCGTGACCACACGCGGCAAGGGCCGCTGGATCATTCCCAAAGGCTGGCCCGAGAAGGCGCTCGAGCCCCATGCCAGCGCCGCCAAGGAGGCCTATGAGGAGGCCGGGATCCTCGGCAAGATGGGCGAGCGCCCGATCGGCACCTATCGCTGCAAGAAGCGGCTGACCACGGGCGAGACCACGATCTGCAAGGTCAAGACCTACCTGCTCCAGGTCGAGCGCCAGCTGCGCGACTGGCCGGAGAAGGGGCAGCGCCTCAAGCGCTGGATGGCCCCGGCGGAGGCCGCGCGCCTCGTCAGCGAGGAGGGCCTCATCCGCCTGCTGCTGAAGCTCGACGCGCCGGACGCCGCCCGGGCATAAGCACCCGAAGGCGCTTGCGGTCGCCGTTCGATCGCCGTCAACTATGGCGGATGAAGACCGTCCATCTCCTGCGCCATGCCAAGTCGAGCTGGAAGGATCCCGCGCTCGCCGACCACGACCGGCCGCTCGCCAAGCGTGGCCGCAAGGCGGCCAAGACGATCGCCGCCTACCTCAAGGAGCGGCGCATCGCGCCCGACCTGGTGATCTGCTCGACCGCCGCGCGCGCCCGCCAGACCTTCGAGCCCATCGCCAAGGCGATCAAGCCGCCGAAGGTCGTGCTGGAAGAGGGGATCTACGAGGTGGCGGAGCGCGAGCTGTGGCAGTATCTGCGGGCGCTGCCCGAAGAGGCCGAGAGCGTGCTGCTGATCGGCCACAACCCCGGCATGCATGATTTGGCGCTGGCGCTCGCCGACGCCGCCTCGCGCCGGCGCCTGCCGCCGCCCGAGGGCAAATTCCCGGCCGGCGCGATGGCGAGCTTCCGCTTCGATGGCCGCTGGAAGGAATTGCGTCCCGGCAGAGCCGCGCTTGCGGCGTTCGCGACGCTCAAGGAGATGGCCACCGAGCGTTAGTGGAGCCGCGTCTGCGGCGACGGTGCGTTTGACGCCGGCCGGCATATCGGCGAAGCTTTCGCGGCGATGCTTGGACATCGTCCCATGCTCCGCGGCGCGGACGATCCCATGCCTGCGGTCCGGAGTGCATTTCGTGGAGCCCGCTCACCGCGCGAATGACGGAGACGCGCCGTCCGAGGTAGAGCTGAAGTTCGCGGTCCGGCCGGAGGATATGCCGCGGCTGCGGCGGCTGCCGCTCTTCGCCGGCGCCTCGGGCAGCCGGCGGTCGCTCACCGGCGCTTATTACGACACGCCCGACCAGGCCTTGCGGCACCGCTCGCTGGCGCTGCGCGTGCGCAAGGAGGGACGCCAGTACGTCCAGACGCTCAAGGCCGACGGCCCGTCCGGCGCCGCGTCGCTGGCGCGGCCGGAGTGGCAGTGGGGCGTGCCGAC
>DASVOY010000101.1:0-1500 GCA_036383115.1 Allostellaceae bacterium | reverse complement strand
CACCACCTCCTGGAAATAGGCGACGATCTCGGCCTCGGCCGCGTCGCCGCGGTACTCGATCTCGGCCAGGTCGCCCCAGACGGTGACGTTGGTGGCATCGGCGGGATCGATGGCGGAGGGCGAGCGCACGCCGCCTCCCGCCTCGCGCGCGAACCAGTGCGGATGGCGCATCACCAACTCGCTGTCGCGCGCGGTGTGGTTCACCACCAGGTCCATCATGGCGATGAGTCCATGCTGCCGGCAGTCGGCGGTGAAGCCGGCGAGAAGCACATCATCCGGCTCCCGGGCCTCGCCGCGGAACAGCGGGTTGAGCAGGTAATAATCCTTGACGGCATAAAGGCTCCCGGAGAAGCCCGGGTAGTGGAAGGGGTTCACGAAGACCGCATTGAACCCCATGCCGGCGATGCGCGGCAGCTCAGTGCGCCAGCGCGCAATCGGGCCGACGAGCAGGGGGAAAAGGTTATAAATCCGCAGGCTTTCCGCAGGCATCGGCGTCATCTGTTCGCGCAGGAGGGCGCGGTCCTAGCACCGTCGCGGCGCGAAATGCTAGCGGTCCCGGGAGACCGGGGGAGGATCGGGGCGAGAGGCACGAAAAAGGCGCCTGTGGCCTGAGTTCCCCCAGACTGCTCCTCCGCCTCGTTTTCCTAGGACCGAGCCGGGGCCGCGATGCAAGCATTCCATCGCGCAGAATTCGGTGCGGCAGCGGGGGCCGATATGGCCAAACCGGCCCCCCGCGCGTTTCTTTCACCGCGCTGCCACAGGTTGCCTTATGGTTCGAACACCGAACCCTAGCGGAAGTTCCACCTCCCGTCACCGCCGGCCCGGCGGCTCGCCCGAGGGCGGCACATGCCCTTCCACTACGCGCTCGAGCTCGGTCGCGGTGTCCTCGCCGAAGAGACGCTCATCGGCGATGGCGCCGTGGCCCTCCTCGATCACCACCTTGCTTGGCTCGTCCGCGGCCGCGAGCTGGCAGGCGAACCGCGTCGCCTCCTCGCGGCTGGCGCGGCTGCCCCGCGATGTCTCCTCGCCTTCCTTGTGCACGCTCCAACCGCCGTTATCGAGCGGGCTCACGCGATAAACATGGCGCCCCAACATTTTGCCTCCGCCTGTGCCGTGCCTGCTACCCCTGGCAACGCCGCGGGCGGATAGGCGTTCCGAGCAAGGAACTCCCGCCCATTGCCGGCGTTCTGCTGGGTCGCCGGTCCGGACGTGCTCGAATGGGCCCGGCGCCGTGGCTGCGCTGCCGGAAAGACTGAGGATTGCCGCTCGATGCAACCGGATCATCCGATCAGCGAGGAAGAGCTGCACGCCTATGTCGACGGCGATGTCGATCCGGCGCGCCGCCTCGACATCGCCGTTTATCTCGCCGATCATCCCCTGGAGGCGGCGCGCACCGAGGCGTTTCGCGCCCTGAACGACGGGGTTCACGCCCTCTTCGACCAGGTGCTCGACCAGCCGCTGCCGAAGCGTCTGCGCAAGCTCATGGCGCGCCGTGCCGCC
>DASVOY010000100.1:0-8660 GCA_036383115.1 Allostellaceae bacterium | reverse complement strand
GACGAGCGGCCCGAGCTGGCTCATCACGCGCCCGTCCCGGCCCAGCAGGAATCCCGCCATCCGCCCCTGCCGCTCGGCCACGAGAGCCGCAGGCGGCAGGCGCTCGGCGAGCCGGCGCAGCACGTCGCCGCGGTCGCCACCGAACACCGCGCGATCATAAACGATGAGCGCCGGCCAATCGGCGGTATCTAGCGGGCGCAGGACAACACCTTCCGGCGTTGTTGTCCCGCACGCGCGCAGCGGGTCATGCATGGTAAGGCGGCGCATGCTCCAGCTATCCTGGAACCCGAGTCCGAGATAGACGGTGCGGCCGGCCGGCGTGGCGTCGAGCACGGGCACGAGGCCCCGCGCCAGGAGCCCGGCGATGCAATGCCGCAGCAGCCAGCGCGCCAGGCCCCGCCGGCGATGCGCGGCGGCGACCAGGACCATGCTGATCCAGCCGAAGCGATCGCCATGTGGCAATATGGCTGCGGTCGCGATCAACCGCCCCTCGCCCGCCGTCAGGCCGAAGGCCTCGCCGAGCTCGAGGAATATCCGCCAATCCGCGGCCACCTGGTTCCAGCCGGCCTCCTCGGACAGCAGGATGGCGTCGGCGACGTCCGCGTCGCGCAGACGCCGCGCCGTCACCCCATCCGGCAGCGCCGCAGGCTGGAGCTCAGAAGGCGCCATCGCGGCTGTCGTAATGCGTCGCCTTGCCGATGCTGCGCATGCCGCGGCCGACCCAGTCGGCGACCCAGTCGATCATGCGGCCGAGCGGCACGACGGGATAGCCGAACAGGCGGTGCGCCTCGGTGCAGTTGACGAGCCAACCGGTGAGCGCCTCGCTGCCGGCGAATTGCGGCGCCTTGCCGAGACGCTCGCCGAAGGCTTCGGCGAGGGCGCGGATGCTGATCGTCTCCGGGCCGCTGACGTTGAGCGGGCTCGTCGGCTTGGTGCAATGGCCGAGCGCGCGCAGCGCCATGCTGTTGGCGTCGCCCTGCCAGATCACGTTGACGTGGCCCGCGGTGAGGTCGATCGGCTCGCCCGCCCGCACCTTCTGCGCCACGTCGTGCAGAACGCCGTAGCGCATCTCGATCGCGTAGTTGAGCCGGATCAGCCGGCCCGGCGTGCCGTGCTGGCGCGAGAAATACTCGAACATGCGCTCGCGGCCGACGCAGGAATTGGCATAGGCGCCGCGCGCATCGGGCGGCGTCGCCTCCGTCGCACCGCCATGCAGCACGTTCATATGGGGATAGACGTTGCCGGTGGAGAACGCGACGACGCGCGACTCCTTGAATGCTTCCGCGACCATGGCCGGGACGAGCGTATTCATCGCCCAGGTCAGGTCTTCCCGCCCGGTCGTGCCGAACTTGCGCCCGGCCATGAAGATCAGGTTCGCCGGCTTCGGCAGGCGGGCGATCGCGTCGCGCTCCAGGAGATCGGCGGCGATGCATTCGATGCCCCAGGATTCAAGCTTCTCGCGCAGCCCCTTCTCGCTGAACCGGGCGACGCCCAAGATACGCTTCTGCGGCGTTGCGCGCCGCGCGAGCCGCGCCAGGGTCGGCCCCATCTTGCCGCCGACACCGAGCAGCATGAGATCGCCCGGGAGCGCGGCCAGCTCGGCGATCAGCGCGGGCGACGGGACGCTCATATAGTCTTCGAGCGCGTCCTCATCGGCGAAGCGATCCGGCCATGTGGTGGGCTCTGTCACGCGCGGCCTCTCTGCGAGGTTTCGTCGGCGGGGCTTCAAGGGTCTGGCCAGTCGCCGCCGCCGCGACTAGAAGTAACCAACTGGATACTTACGCCAGCGCGCCGCGGCTGACAAGGGACAGCGAATGGCAGATACATACGACGCGATCATCCTCGGCGCCGGCCACAACGGGCTCATCCTGCAGGCCTATCTCGGCAAGGCCGGGCTCAAGGTGCTGGCGCTCGACCGCAAGCCGGTCGCCGGCGGCGGGCTCAGCACGATGGAGGACCCGCGGCATCCGGGATTCCTGCACAACACGCACGCCTTCTTCCTGCGCGCGATCACGGCGATGCCGTGGTACCGGGATCTGGAGCTCGAGCGGCACGGCGCCCAGCTGATCGAGCCGGAATTGAACGTGGTCCTGCTGACGCAGGACGGGCGCGCGCTCGAGTGGTGGACCGATTTCCCGCGGACCTTCGAGTCCTTTGCCCGCTTCAGCCGGCGCGACGCCGACACGCTGCGGCGCTGGCACGACGAATTCGTGCCGATCGTGGACGGCATCCTGCGCCCCGAAGCGCAATCGCCGCCGCTGCCGCCCGACCAGCGTCGCGCCATCCTCGAGCGCAGCGCCGCCGGGCGACGCCTGCTCGAGGTAGGCGCGCTCTCGCCGCTGGAGTTCGTTCAGCGCGAATTCGAGCATCCGACGATCAAGGCGGGCCTCTTGTTCTTCAACGGGCTGCGCGAGGTCGACCTCAGGGTGCGCGGCTTCGGCCATCACATCCCGGCGCTGCTGGCATCGCCGGCGAAGGCGCAGATGTCGCGCGGCGGATCGGCGGCGCTTGCTCGTGCGCTTGAAGCGGCGGTGCGCGAGGCCGGCGGCGAGATCCGGACGATGGTCGCGCCCAAGCGCCTGCTGGTCGAGAACGGCCGCGTCGTCGGCATCGAGACGAGCGACGGCGAGGACATCCGCGCGCGCCGCTTCGTCGCCTCTTCGCTCAATCCGCACCAGACATTCCTCGAGCTCCTCGACGAGACCTTTCTGCCGGCCGCCCTTCGCGACAAGGTCGCCGGCTTCAAATACAACCTCGTCGCGCCGCTCTTCGCGCTCAATCTCAACCTGAGCGAGCCGCCACGCTACCGGCTCGCGGAGCGGCATCCCGAACTCGACCGCGCCTTCATGGTCATCATGGGGCTCGATCATGTCGACCAGTTTCCCGACATGATCCGGCATCATGAGCAGGCCGCCATTCCGCCCACCATCATGTGGGGCGCGTGCCCGACGCAATTCGACGCGAGCCAGGCGCCGGCCGGCCAGCATACGGCTTTCATGTGGGAGAAGGCGCCCTATCGTCTTGACGGCGATCCCGCGAATTGGGACCGCGTGCGCGGCGAGCACGGCCGCGCGCTGTTGCGGCTCTGGGAGAAGCACGCGCCCAACCTGGCCGATGCGGTGATCGATGCCTTCACCCGCTCGCCCCTCGACGTCGAGCGCAGTCTGCCGAACATGCGCGAAGGCGATCTCCTGGTCGGCGCCTTCGACCACGGGCAGATCGGCTATCATCGCCCATTCCCCGGCGCCGGACAGTATCGCGCGCATCTGCCGGGCCTCTATCTCTGCGGCTCGATCAGTCATCCCGGCGGCAACGTCACGGGGCTTCCGGGCTACAACGCGGCGCAGGTGATCCTGGCGGATCTGGGCGTCGAGGCCGATTGGATGCCGCCGCCGCTCGCTGAGCGCCTCGGGCGCGGTTGAGGAAGCAGCGGGATTTCGGCCGTAGGCCGCGTGCGGCTACGGCTTAACGGCCCCTCCGACCCGCGTCCGGACGGCCGCTCCTCAGCTGCTCGACCATGCTTTGCGCATGGACTGGCAGTTCGTCGAACCGGCGCACGCACAGGGTCAGATGGCGCAGGGCCCAGGGATCCGCGAGGTGCACCGCCCGGATGGCCATCGCGGCCTGGCAGCGGCGGGCGGCGGTTTCGGGGATGACGCCGAGGCCGACGCCCTGCTCGACCATGCGGCAGATCGCGTCGAAGCCGTTGACGCGCACGCGCAGCTTCAGCGGATGACCGGCGCGCGCAGCGTGCTGGCCGAGGTATTCCTGCAGCGCGCTGCCGCGGCTCAAGCCCACGAACTCGCGGTCGAGCGCCTCGCGGAACGCCAGTGTGCGGCGGCGTGCGAGCGGATCGCCGCGCGGCGCGACCAGGACCAGCCGGTCGGTGCGGAACGGAAAGGTCTCGAGATCGCCGAGGTCGACCGTGTCGGCGACGATGCCGATATCGGCGACGCCTTCCGCCACGGCCTGCACGATCTCGTAGCTGAGCCGCTCCTCCAGGTCGATGTCGACATGGGGATGGGCGGCGAGGTAGGCGGCGAGCGCCTCCGGCAGAAACTCGCTCAGCGCCGCGGTATTGGCGAGGAGGCGCAGATGCGCCTTGATGCCGCGCCCATAGGCGGCGAGATCGCCGCGCATCCGCTCGAGCTGCTGCAGCACGACGCGCGCGTGGTGGACGAGCACCCGACCCGCTGGCGTCAGCCGCACGCCACGGCGCGCGCGCTTCAGCAGCGCTATGCCCAGAAGATCCTCCATGCCGCGGATGCGGGCGCTGGCGGAGGCGAGCGCCAAGTGGCTGCGCTCGGCGCCATGCGTGATGCTGGCCGCCTCCGCCACGTTGAGGAACAGCCGCAGATCGGTCAGGTCGAAGCGCATCGCGGGGCTGCCGGTCCAGGATTTTCTGCCTTCGTCCCAGCCGAAGGCAGGGTCAAGCACTCCCACATTGTCCGGCGCCGCCGTCGCGGTCAACCTCGGCGCATGCTCGACCCGTTCGCCATCGTCACGGCCGCGACCTTCCTATTGGCGGGCTTCGTCAAAGGCGTCATCGGCCTCGGCCTGCCGACCGTCGCCATCGGCCTCCTCGGCCTCGTCATGACGCCGGCGCAGGCGGCCTCCCTTCTCATCGTGCCTTCGCTTGTGACGAATGTCTGGCAGCTCGCGGCGGGGCCGCGGTTTCTGCCGCTCATGCGCCGACTGTGGCCGATGATGCTGGGGATCTGCTTCGGCTCCTGGGCGGGCATGGGGCTGCTCACCGGCGGCAATGGGCACGCTACCGCCGCGCTGGGCGTCGCGCTGGCGGTCTATGCCGTCGTCGGATTGACCGCGGTGCGGTTCTCCGTCCCGGCTCGCGCCGAGCCGTGGCTCTCGCCCGTGATCGGCGCGGCGACCGGCCTGGTGACGGCGGCGACCGGCGTCTTCGTGATCCCGGCGGTGCCCTACCTCCAGGCGCTGCGGCTCGACAAGGACGATCTCGTGCAGGCGCTGGGCCTGTCCTTCACCGTTTCGACGCTGGCCCTGACCATCAATCTCGCCCGCGCCGGCGCGTTTCACCCCGGGGTAGCCGGCGCCTCGCTGCTGGCGCTCGTGCCGGCGCTGGCGGGTATGCTCATCGGGCAACGCATCCGCACCCGCGTGCAGCCGGAGGTCTTCCGGCGCTGGTTCTTCCTTGGCCTGCTCCTGCTCGGAGCCGACCTGGCCCTGCGCGGGATTTTCTGACGCCGCGGCCGTTCAGGGCGCAGGCTTGTCGCGTTGCGTCACCGCCTTCAGATGAGTGAGCATCGGGTAGAGGGCGGAGAACAGCGCCAGCGCCACACCATAGGGCCCCTCGCGGTATCCCTTGCGCGCGATATAGGACTTCCAGCCGCGGCTGAACATGCGGCGGAAGGAGGAGCGGAAGCTCGGGATCTGTCCCTTCTCGACCGCGTCGAGGGCTGCTGCGTCGCTGTAGCTGTTCAGCCGCCGGAACATATCGCTCAGGTCGCGATCGACATAGTGATCGAGCGGATTCTGTAGCACGCGGCGCGCTCCGGTGTAGCGGACCGGCGGGTGGACGCGGCCCTTGCCCCAGACCTTGCCGCCGGGCCGGTAGAGCGCCGCGCGCATCGCCGCCCCGTTATAAGCCCCCCAGCCATGGCGAACGAGCCTGCCGCCCACATGGTTGGCGATGGGGATCAAGAAGTATTCGTCCCCGGCCGTGGCGATCACTTGGCGTACCTCCTCGGCCAGGTCCGGCGTCACCCGCTCGTCGGCATCGACCTCGATGATCCAGTCGCCGCGGCATTGCTGCACGGCGGCGGTGCGGCGCTCGCCCTCGAGCGGCCAGGCGCCCTCGGCAACGCGCGCCCCGAACATCCGCGCGATCTCGGCCGAGCGGTCGGTAGTGCGGTCGAGGACGACGACGATCTCGTCGGCAAAGCGCAGCGTCTCGAGGCAGGCGGCGAGCTGCTTCTCCTCGTTGCGCGCCACCACCAGCGCCGACAGCATCGGTCCCGTCCGCCCGGCGACGCCCTTGGTCTTCGCCTCGTCCGATGCCGTCATCCCCCTGCTCCCTCACGATTTTACGCCGCGGCATTGTCACGTGCGACAAATCTTCCTAAGCTCGCCCGACCAAAGAATGGCGGGAGACGAGGCATGCAGCTCGCCGCGGTGACGCTCGACGACAAATATACCCTGCCCTCGGGCCGCATCTACCTCTCCGGCGTGCAGGCGCTGGTGCGGCTGCCGATCATGCAGCGCCAGCGCGATCAGGCATCGGGCCTCAACACCGGCGGCTTCATCTCGGGATATCGCGGTTCGCCCCTGGGCGTCTACGACAACGCCTTGTGGCAGGCGCAGCGCCATCTGAAGCAGCACAACATCCATTTCCAGCCCGGCATCAACGAGGACCTCGCGGCAACCGCGGTCTGGGGCAGCCAGCAGGTGAACCTGTTCCCGAGCGCCGCGGTCGACGGCGTCTTCGCCCTCTGGTACGGCAAAGGCCCCGGCGTCGACCGCTCGATCGACGTGCTGAAGCACGGCAATTCCGCCGGCACGTCCCGGCATGGCGGCGTCATCGCCATCGCCGGCGACGACCATGGCTGCCAGTCGTCGACTTTGGCGCATCAGAGCGAGCAGGACTTCCAGGCCGCGATGATCCCCATCCTGAACCCGGCGACGGTCCAGGAATACCTCGATTTCGGCCTCTACGGCTTTGCCCTCTCGCGCTTCTCCGGCTGCTGGATCGGCTTCAAGGCGATCGCCGAGGCGGTCGAGAGCAGCGCCTCCGTCCATGCCGACCCACACCGCGTCGAGATCATCCTGCCGCAGGATTTCGAGATGCCGCCGGGCGGCCTGAACATCCGCTGGCCGGACCCGCCGCTCGACCAGGAACTCCGGCTGCACGGCGCCAAGATGGCGGCGGTCGCCGCCTTCGTGCGCGCCAACGCCATCGACCGGCTCGAGATCGACCCGCGCGAGGCGCGCTTCGGCATCATCGCTACGGGCAAGGCCTATCTCGACGTGCGCCAGGCGCTCGCCGACCTCGGCCTCGACGACAGAGCGGCCGCATCGCTCGGCATCCGCCTCTACAAGGTCGGCCTCACCTGGCCCTTGGAAGCCTCCGGCGCGCGGCGCTTCGCGGAGGGGCTCAAGGACGTGCTGGTGGTCGAGGAGAAGCGCGGCTTCATCGAGGACCAGCTTGTCCGCATCCTCTACAACATGGACGCCTCGCGCCGGCCCTCGGTCGTCGGCAAGCAGGACGAGAGCGGCGCGCCGCTCCTGCCGAGCCCGGGCGAACTGACCCCGACGCTCGTGGCCCGCGCCATCGTGCAGCGTCTGAAGCGGCTCGGTCAGGACAGTCCGCAGCTCAACCAGCGTATGGCGCGGCTCGAATCCTTCGAGCGCATGGTCGATGCGCCGATGCCGAAGACCCAGCGCACGCCGTTCTTCTGCTCGGGCTGCCCGCACAACACCTCGACCCGCGTGCCCGATGGCAGCCGCGCCATGGCCGGCATCGGTTGCCACGCCATGGCGATGTACGTCCCCTCGCGCAGCACGGCGACGATCACGCATATGGGCGGCGAAGGCGCCAACTGGATCGGCCAGGCGCCGTTCACCAAAGAGACCCACGTCTTCCAGAACCTCGGCGACGGCACCTATTCGCACAGCGGGTTGCTGGCGATCCGCGCCGCGGCGGCGGCCGGCGTCAACATCACTTACAAGATCCTCTACAACGACGCCGTCGCCATGACCGGTGGGCAACCGGTCGAGGGCCAGCTCACCGTGCCGCAGATCACGCGGCAGGTCGCCTCCGAAGGCGCCAGGCATGTCGTGGTGGTGACGGACGAGCCCGACAAATACCCCGCAAATGCCGGCTTCGCGCCGGGCGTCTCGATCCGCCATCGCGACGAGCTCGATGCGGTGCAGCGCGAGCTGCGCGAGATGCCGGGCCTGACGGTGCTGGTCTACGACCAGACTTGCGCGGCGGAGAAACGGCGCCGCCGGAAGCGCGGCCAGTTCCCCGATCCGCCGAAGCGCGTCTTCATCAACGAGATGGTCTGCGAGGGCTGCGGCGACTGCTCGGAGAAGTCGAATTGCGTGTCGGTAAAGCCGGTCGAAACGGAATTCGGCCGCAAGCGCGCCATCGACCAGTCGAACTGCAACAAGGACTACTCCTGCGTCAAGGGCTTCTGCCCGAGCTTCGTCACCGTCCATGGCGGCGCCCTGCGCAAGCTGCGCAAGCCGGCCGCCGCGGTCGCGGATGATCCCTTCGCCGCCTTGCCGCCGCCGACCCAGCGGCCCCTGGGCGAGCCCTACGGCATCCTCATCACCGGCATCGGCGGCACCGGCGTCATCACCGTGGGCGCGCTCCTCGGCATGGCCGCGCATCTCGAGGGCAAGGGGTGCACCGTGCTCGACTTCACCGGCCTCTCGCAGAAGAACGGCGCGGTGATGAGCCATGTGCGCCTGGCGCCCGCGCCCGAGAATCTGCATGCGGTGCGCATCGCCGCCGGCGGCGCCGATCTGCTGCTCGGCTGCGATATGGTGGTCGCGGCGAGCCCCCAGGCGCTGTCGCGCGTCGAGAACGGCGTCACCCGCGCCGTCATCAACTCCTATCTCGCGCCGACCGCCTCTTTCGTCGTGAATCCCGACATCGATTTCGAGACGCTCACCATGCAGCG
>DASVOY010000099.1:0-2083 GCA_036383115.1 Allostellaceae bacterium | reverse complement strand
GTCTGCCATACCGTCGAGGCCGGCAAGAACAAGATCGGGCCGAGTCTTGCCGGCATCGTCGGGCGCAAGGCCGGGACCGCGCCGGGCTTCTCCTATTCGGACGCGAACAAGAAGTCGGGAGTGACCTGGGACGAGGCCACGCTCGACGCCTATCTCACCGATCCCCGGAAGTTCATGCCGGGCACCAAGATGGTGTTCGCCGGCCTGAAGAATCCCGACGACCGCAAGGCGATCATCGCGTACCTGAAGGAGCACAAGTAGCCGGGAGCCGCGCAACGCCGCAGCGGCGCGGGCGGAGCGCGCTAGCCGCTCGAGCGCGGCGCGGTGGGCGTTCGGTGGCCGCTGACCTCGGCGCCGGCCTGTGGCGACAGCGGCAGGAAGAACAGGATCGAGCTCAGCGAGATCAGGCCGACCGCGAGGAATGCGGCAGCGAAGTCGCCCGCGCCGAGCGCGGCGCGGTTCTGCACGACCAGCGTCAGGTGCAGCAACAGCGCGCCGGTGCCGACGCCGATGCTCACCGAGAGCTGTTGCGCCATGCTCTGAAAGCTGGTGGCGCGGCTCATCAGCCCGGGCGGCACGTCGGCGAAGATCAGCGTATTGACGCTGGTGAACTGCAGCGAGCGGAAATAGCCGCCGCCCAGCAAGGCGATGAAGATGAGCCAATGCGGCGTGGTCGGTTGGAACAGGCTGTAGCCGAAGAGGAACAGGCTGCTGACGACGGCGTTGCCGATGAGCACCGGGCGGAAGCCGAAAGCGCGGATGATCGGCGCCGCCGTCATCTTCATCGTCAAGGCGCCGGCGGCGCTGGCGAAGGTCAGGAGCCCCGAGGCGAAGGGGGAGAGCCCGAACCCCAATTGCAGCATCAGCGGCAGCAGGAAGGGGAGCGCGCCGACGCCGATGCGGAAGAGCGAGCCGCCGACCACCGCCATGGCAAAGGTCGGTATCCGCAGCAGGCCGAGATCGATGATCGGATCGGCGCGCACGCGGGCATGGAGGACGTAAAGCACCGTCGAGACGACGCCCATGACGAGGAGCGCCGCGACGACCGCGTCCGGCAGAACGCCCCTGCCGGCGGTCTCGAAGCCGAACATGAGCGCGGCGAGGCCCAGCCCGGCGAGCGCGAAGCCGCGCAGGTCGAGCGGCCAGACGCCGGGCTCCTTCACGTTCTCGATGAACAGCGTGGCGAGCGCGATGCCGACGAGGCCGATCGGCAGGTTGATGAAGAAGATCCAGCGCCAGGAGCTGTAGGTGACGATGAAGCCGCCGAGCGGCGGCCCCAGCACCGGCCCGATCAGCGCGGGCACGGTCAGGTAGGACATCGCCCGCACCAGCTCCGATTTGGGCACGGTGCGCAGCATCACCAGCCGCCCGACCGGCACCATCATCGCGCCGCCCATGCCCTGGAGGATGCGCGCCGCCACCAGCTCGGGCAGCGAATTGGCGAGCCCGCACCAGGCCGAGCCCAGGGTGAACACGACGATGGCGGCGCGGAACACCGGCCTGGCGCCGTAGCGGTCGGCGACCCAGCCGCTCAGCGGGATGAAGACGGCGAGGCTCAGCAGATAGGACGTGATCGCGAGGTTGAGCCGCAGCGGGTCCTCGCCGAGCGAGTTCGCGATCGCCGGCAAGGCGGTGGCGATCACGGTGGAGTCCAGATTCTCCATGAACAGCGCGCAGGCGACGATCAGCGGGACGATGAGACGGCGTGCGGCAGGGGAGGGCATCGGATTCGCGAATGACGGAGGTGTCGCTCCGTTATACAGGCAGGAACGCAGCCGGTCGTGCCGAAAACCGCCGCGCTAGCCGCCGAAGCAGGTCGAGTGGGTCCTGGCGCCCTTGCGATTGCACGAGCACGGCCGCCGCGCCTCAGCTCACGCCCAAAAAACGCGCCGCATTGCGGTGACGGATGCTGTCGGCCAGATCGCGGTCGAGCGGCATGAGCTTCCCGCCGACCCACCTATGCGCTATGGGACAGCAGTGAGCCCGACGGGATTTAACATCAAGGACTATCGATAGTAGCCAGTGATGGTGCTCAGATGGTGGGCAAGGCAAGGACCGAGATTAAGGCTTCGTTCGTGTTGCT
>DASVOY010000098.1:0-1954 GCA_036383115.1 Allostellaceae bacterium | reverse complement strand
GCCTCGATCATGCGGTCGAGCTGCAGATACGGCTTGATCTGCGCCTCCTCGATGGCGCAGCGGCGCTGCCGCAGCTTCTCGGCGTAATAGCGCCAGTCCCAGGCCGCCAGCGTGAAATTGCCGCCTTCTTCGGCCACCAGCGCCTGCAGTGCATCGCGTTCTTCCAGCGCGCGGCGGCGTGCCGGCGCCCAGACCTTGTCGAGCAGGGCGCGGGCGCTCGCCGACCGCGATGCGCTGCAGGCGCTGATCACCGAAGAGGGCGGCAATTTCACGCTGGCGGCCTGGGACTGGCGCTACTACGCCGAGAAGCTGCGCCAGGCCAAAGCCAATTTCGACGATTCCGCGATCAAGCCCTATCTGGTGCTCGACCACATGATCGAGGCCGCGTTCGACTGCGCCACCCGTCTGTTCGGCGTCACCTTCGCGGAGCGCAAGGACGTGCCGGTCTGGCACCCCGACGTCCGGGTCTGGGAGGTCAAGGGCCGCGACGGCAAGCACAAGGCGCTGTTCTACGGCGACTACTTCGCGCGGCCCTCGAAGCGCTCCGGCGCCTGGATGACCTCGCTGCGCGACCAGCAGAAGCTCGACGGCGACGTCGCGCCGCTGGTCATCAATGTCTGCAACTTCGCCAAGGGTGCCGATGGCGCGCCGTCATTGCTGTCGCCCGACGACGCGCGGACCCTGTTCCACGAGTTCGGCCACGGCCTGCACGGCATGCTCTCCGACGTGACCTATCCGTCGCTGTCGGGCACCAGCGTGTTCACGGACTTCGTCGAGCTGCCCTCGCAGCTCTACGAGCACTGGCAGGAGCGGCCGGAGGTGCTGCAGCGCTTCGCCCGCCACTACCAGACCGGGGAGGCGCTGCCGGACGATCTGCTCATGCGCTTCCTCGCCGCGCGCAAGTTCAACCAAGGCTTTGCCACCGTGGAGTTCGTCTCCTCGGCGCTGGTCGACCTCGAATTCCACACCCAGCCGGCGGCGGCGAGCCGTGACGTCCGCGCCTTCGAGCAGAAGGAGTTGGAGAAGATCGGCATGCCCGCCGAGATCTCGCTGCGGCACCGGCCGACCCAGTTCGGCCACATCTTCTCCGGCGATCACTATGCCTCCGGCTATTACAGCTACATGTGGTCGGAGGTGATGGACGCCGACGCGTTCGGCGCCTTCGAGGAGGCCGGCGACATCTTCGATCCGACGACCGCCAAGCGGCTGCATGACGACATCTATTCGTCGGGCGGCTCGCGCGATCCGGAGGAGGCCTATGTCGCGTTCCGCGGCCGCGAGCCGGAGCCGGACGCGCTGCTGCGCCGTCGCGGCCTGCTCGAGACGCCTGAGGCGGCCTGAAGGTGCGGCAATCCCTGAAGTGCCTGATCGGCTGGCTCGCGCTTGCTGTGTCTGTCGTGCTCGGCACGGCGGCCGCCGAGGCTCATCCGCATGTCTGGATTGTTGCCAAAAGCGAGCTGATCTACGCGCCTGACGGCACCATCACCGGGGTCCGCCACGCCTGGACCTTCGACGACATGTTCTCGACCTATGCACTGCAGGGCATCGAGACCAAGGTGAAGGGCGCCTACAGCCGCGAGGAGCTGGCGCCGCTGGCGCAGACCAATGTCGAGTCGCTGAAGGAATACGCCTACTTCACCTTCGCCAAGGGTGACGGCAAGAAGCAGAAGTTCACTGAGCCGGTCGACTATTTCCTCGAATACAAGGATTCGGCGCTGACGCTGCACTTCACCCTGCCGGTGAAGACGCCGTTCAAGGCCAGGCAGCTCTCGCTCGAAGTGTTCGACCCGACCTACTTCATCGACTTCCAGTTTGCTGAGAAGGAGCCGGTCAAGCTGGTCGGCGCCGCGGCCGACTGCAAGTTGGCATTCGAGCGGCCGAACGACGGCACTGCAGCGGCGCAGAAGCTCGGCGAGCAGAACTTCCTCGACGGCAGTGCCGGCAATTTCGCGAT
>DASVOY010000097.1:0-4447 GCA_036383115.1 Allostellaceae bacterium | reverse complement strand
CGCGCGGTGAATTCCGCGAGCAGCCGCGCGACAGGATCGGCCTTGGCTGTGGGCGGGCTCAGAGCTCGGTCAGGCGCTGGATGTCGGGCCGGCCGTCGATGAAACTGCCCATCTTGCGGCCGAGCTCCTTGAAGTAGTCGGTGCTGCGGTGGCGGTCGGTCGCGGCCTGGTCGACATAGCGCTCCATGAAGACGTAGCTGCGCGGCGCCTCGCCGCGGCAGAGCGTGTAGAGCTTGCACCCGGGTTCGTTGGCGTTGACCTTGGCGACCAGCTCCTTGGCCACCGCCTCGAAATCGTGCTCCGTCCCCGGCTTCACCTTGATGGTGGCGATCACCGCGAGCATGCACATTCCTCCCTCGGCAGCGTGCGTTTGGCGCCACTCTAATTCAAACAGGCCGCGGCTCCTATCGCCTCAGCGCAGCCGGATCTCCTCGCTGACGGCGCGGCCGTCACTGTCGATTACCGACACGCGGAAAAACCCCGGCCCCAGCGGTTGCCAGGCGCTCGCCGTGCCGATCGGCGGGACGGGCAGCGGCATGCTGTCGACGGCCCAGCGATAGGGCGGCGCGCCGCCGCTTGCCTCGAGCGCCACCGGGGACGGCGCGGCTTGCGCGGGATCGAACTCGATGGTCGCGCCGTCCGGCGGAAAGACGATCCTGAGCGGCGAGCTCTGGGCCGCCGGCGCCGATGCGCGCGGCGCATAGCGTCGCAGCGACGGCGCGAGCCGGCCGGCAATTTGCGCCGGCAGCGCGCGCGGGCGGTCGGGCTCGGCGGGCAGGAGATCGAACAGCTTGAACATCAAAGGCGCCGCCGTGCGCCGCCCGTAGGAGCCCGGAAACGGGCTGCCGTCGCTGCGCCCGACCCAGACGGCGACCGTATAGTCCACGGAATATCCGACCGCCCAGGCATCGCGGAAGCCGTAGGACGTGCCGGTCTTGTAGGCGATGGCGCGCGGCCGCGCCGGCGACACGCCATCCGGCAGGGGTGTTCCCTGCAGGATATCGCTGACTTGCTGCGCGCCTGCCTCGGTGACGAGCGGCGCCAGCTCCGGCGGCGCATCGGCGGCGAGCAGGCGCAGGCGCGACGCGCGCCCGCCATTCGCCAGGCCGACGTAGAGCGCGGCCAGATCCTCCAGGCTGATGCCGAGACCGCCCAGCGCGATCGGCAGGCCGGGTTCGGCCGGCCCCTGCGGCAATGTCAACACCGCGCCCGCCTGGCGCAGGGTCGCGGCGAGGCGCGCCGCGCCGATCTCGCCGAGCAGCGCCACCGCCGGCATGTTGTAGGATTGCTGCAGCGCCTCGCGCACCGTGACCGTGCCGTGGAAGCGCCGATCGAAATTCTGCGGCGCGTAGTCGCCAACGCGCAGCGGCCCGTCCTCGATGAGCGTGTCGGGCACGACCAGCGCATCATCGAGCGCCAGGCCATAAATGAAGGGCTTCAACGCCGAGCCGGGCGAGCGTCGCGCCCGCACCAGATCGACCATGCCCTGCGCGCCGAAATAATCGACGCCGCCGAGATACGCCAGGACCGCGCGGTCGCCGTTGCGCACGACGAGCGCTGCGACATTCGCTTCCTCGCCGAGCCAGAATTGCTCGCGGCGCGCCAAGCCCTCCGCCACGCGCTGCAGCTCGGCGTCGAGCGTCGTGCGCAGCGGCTCCGCCGCCGCCGAGTCCGCGAGCCGGCGCGAGAGATGTGCGGCATAGGCCGGGAGCGCATGCCGCTGGATGCGCGACCGACCGGGCGAAGCGTGGCCGCCCGGCCCGAGGCGAGCAAGCAGCTTGTGCCGTGCCGCCGCCGCGGCGGGCCAGTGGCGGTCCGGGCGCAGCCGTGTCGGGCTCTGCGGCAGCGCGACGAGGAGCGCGGCCTCGTCGTCGGTGAGGTCGCGCGGCTCGCGCTCGAAATAGATGAGCGACGCGGCGCGGACACCCTCGATGTTGCCGCCGAAGGGGGCCAAGGTCAGATACATCGCCAGGATCTCGCGCTTGCCGAAATGCGCCTCGAGCTGCAAGGCGCGGGCGATGTCGAGGAGCTTGCCGGAGATATCGTGGCGATGCGGCGTCAGCAGCCGTGCCGTCTGCATGGTGAGCGTCGAGCCGCCGGAGACGACGCGGCCGTGCCGCGCAAGCTGCCAGAGCGCGCGCGTCAGCGCCAGCGGATCGACGCCGGGGTGCCACCAGAAGCGGCGATCCTCGGCGGCGAGCAGCATGTCGAGATAGCGCGGGCTGACCTGGTCCTTCTCCGCCGGCAGCCGCCACATGCCATCCGGCGCCGTCGCGATGTTGAGCGGTCTGCCGTCGGCGTCGAGCACCTCGGGGGAGCGCAGGCGGTAGCGCGACAGGTCCGGCGGAAAGACACGGTCGAGGACCGCCAGCGCCGCCGCGAGCACCGCCACGACGGCGCAGACGAGCCGCAATCGCCGCGCCATGGTTCACCTCGCATCGGCTGTCGTCGCGCCGGCGTCGGTGCGCGCCATGACGCCCGGGCGGTACGTGTCCTCGACCACCGCCGCCGGCAGCGCGAAGCGGCCCGGTGTCACCACGCGCACGATATAGGCGAGGCTGAACTCGTCCCGGTCGAGCTGCGGCTCGGCGTCGTTCCGCTCGGTGTAGCGCCACCACCGGTGCCGTCTGCCCTTCTCGAAGTCGTCGCCGAGGTCGAAGGCGGCAACGAAGCGGTCGTCACGCGCCTCGACGATTTGCGGCTTGGAGAGCGGGCCGAGGAAGGCGTATTCCTGCTCGCGCGTCACCGGCGCCTCGATCTCCCAACCCGCCGGCAGCATGTCGACCAGCACGGTGCGGTGATCGTTGTCGTCCTGGGCGCGGCCGGTCAGCGACACGACGATGCGATCGTTCTGCACGAGGTGAGCGGGATCGACGGGCGTGCCATCGAGGCGGAAATACCTTCGGCTGAGCCAGTAGCCCCGCTCCATCGCCGAGGGCGCCTGCTTGGGTGCGCCGCGGACGACCAAAGTCCGCCACAGCGGCCGCTCGCTGGTATTGACGACGTCGTAGCCACGCTCGATCTCGACCAGGCCGGGCGCGAAGGCGGCGGGAAGCTTGAGCGCCGACGTCTCCTTGCCATTGACGGACAGCGAGCGCGCGTGGGCGTCGCTGCTCAGGGCGTGCGCGGCGGCGAGCAGCGCCGCCTTCTCCTGGGTGTTGAGGCTCTCGGCGCTGAGCGAGCGGCCGCCGAAGCGGTCGAGCAGCGTTGCCGCGGTCTGCGCCTCGCCGCTCTCAGCCGCGACGGCGATCAAGCCGGCGATGTCCCGCGTCTCGCTGTAATAGAGCTGATGGAACCACCAGCGCGGGTAACGCGGCAGCTCGAGATTGGCGAGGGCCAGCGCGAAGGCGCTGTGGGCGCGCGCATGATCGCCCATGAGCGAGAGCGCGCCCGCGAGATGGCCGAGGCTCAACGGCGCGGCGAGGCTGTCGTCGCCCTGACCGCGCCCCCAATGGACCGAGGCCGGTGAGATCGCGCCATTGGCCAGCACCGCCCATTGCGCGGTGTCGTGCATGCGGCGAAGCTCACCGATATCGGCGCGTCCGGCGCGGGCGAGGACGTAGGCGGCATAGGCCCGGGTAGCATCGGGCGCATTGGCGTAGGCGCCGTCGTTGCTCTCGCCGATGCGCCGGATCGCCTGGCCGACCCAGCTGTAGCTGCGCAGCAAGGCGGCATCGGGGACGAGGAAGCCGGCATCCTTCGCATGCATCAGGAAGTCGACGGCATAGACGTTGAGCCAGGGCGAGGCCTGGCCGTCGCCGGCGTGCCACAGCCCGAACTGCCCCTCGGCATCCTGGCGGTCGAGGATGGTGTCGATCGCCTGCTGCACGCGCAGCGTCACGCCGGCATCCGGCGGCAGCGGACCGAGCATTGCGGGATCGTTGAAATAGACCAGCGGAAACGCGCTCGCCGAAAGCTGCTCGGTGCAGCCATAGGGGTAGCGGTAGAGCGATTGCAGCAGGCTCGGCACGTCGATGCCGGCGAAGGCGGAGTAGCCGAGGCTGACGCTCACGCTGCCGCGGATGAAGGGCTTGAGCTTCTCGGCATCGATGCGGAACGCCTCGCCCGGCGCCTGCATCGCCGTCTGCTCGAGCGCGATCGGATAATGCGGCGCGCGCACGGCGATCTGCCACTCGCGATGGAGCGTGTAGCCGCCGGGGCCGGAGAGATCGGCGGCGATCGTGGCGACGCCTTCGTCGAGGCCCTCGATCTCGACCCGGTCGAGTTTGCGCTCGCCCGCCGCCAGCGTGTAGCGCAGCGCATGGTCGGCGCCGACCCGCGCGGCGCCCTCGGCGGTGAGGGCGAGGCGGTACTCGCCGGCATCGCCTTCGGTGTTGTGCAGCGAGAGCGCGAGGTGCGCGCTGTCGCCGGGCGCCAGGAAGCGCGGCAGCGAGAGCTCTGCCACCACCGGGTCGCGGACGATGAGCCGGCTTTCGGCGCCGCCGAC
>DASVOY010000096.1:0-1914 GCA_036383115.1 Allostellaceae bacterium | reverse complement strand
CATGCGCATCGACGCCGAGCTTGGCCTCGTCGAGCCAGCCGATTTGCGCATGAGCGGAGGGCGCCATCATGGTCACGAGCGCGAGGACGGAAGCGGCGGCGGTCAGCGGCCGCGTCAGTGGCGGGGTCATCGATCGATCGGGCTGGTGTGGCGAGGGGTTGGCCGGAGGGGAGGGGTGCGATTGACGCTGCTGACCCTGCCATATAGCTTCGATGGGCCGTCGCACAAGTCACCAAGAAGACGATGGCGAGGAGAGGCGCGGGCGTTATGACGATCATCAGCCGCCCGACGGCGGCGGAGGGGCGCGTGCGGGCGGCGGCCGAGCCGGTCATCGCCGTGCGGCGGCTGACTAAATCCTATGCCACAGCCGACGGGCCGGTCATGGCGCTCGAGGAGATCGATTTCGCCGTCGCCGATGGCGAGTTCATCGCCGTGCTCGGGCCTTCCGGCTGCGGCAAGTCGACCTTGCTCAAGATCCTGGCCGGGCTGTTTCCACCGAGCGGCGGCGAGGCGACGTTGCGCGGCACCGCCATCACCGGGCCGCGCCGCGATATCGGCGTGGTGTTCCAGTCGCCGGTGCTGTTCCCGTGGCGCACCGTGTTGCACAATGTGATGCTGCCGGCCGACGTGCAGCGCCTCGGGCGCGCGCAGCATGAGCGTGTCGCGCTCGATTTGCTGGCACTGGTCGGGCTTGGCGGCTTCGAGCACCGCTATCCCTGGGAGCTCTCGGGCGGCATGCAGCAGCGCGTCGCCATCGTGCGCGCGCTGGCGCGCGACCCGAAGCTTCTCCTCATGGACGAGCCGTTCGGCGCGCTCGATGCGCTGACGCGCGAGCGCATGAACGCCGAATTGCAGCGGATCTGGATGGCGAGCGGCAAGACGGTGGTGCTGATCACGCATTCGATCGACGAAGCGATCTTTCTCGGCGATCGCGTCGTGGTGATGTCGCCGCGGCCGGGGCGGATCGTGCGCGATCTCGCCGTCGACGTCGCCCGCCCGCGCGTCGCCGCCGACACTTTCGGCAGCGCGCCGCACGTCGCGCTCGCGCGTGAAATCCGCACGCTGCTGGACGGGTGAGGGGACCATGACCGATATCCGCTCGGAAGGCGCCGCCTTCGACCTCATTGCCGCCTCGGCGGCTGCCGCCGAGTCGCGCCGCCGCCGCATCCGGATCCGCAATATCGGCCTCGGCTTTGCCGGTTTCCTCGGCCTGCTGCTGATCTGGAAGCTCAGCGTCATGCTGCTCAAGGTGCCGCCCTACATCCTTCCGGCGCCCGAGCAGGTGTTCACCGCGCTGTGGAGCAGCATCGCCGTCGCGCCGTCGAGCCCACTCGGCTGGTACATGCCGCTGTGGAGCACGATGTCGAACGCGCTCCTGGGCTTTGCCATTGGTGCGGGGCTCGGCCTCGCCTTCGGCTCGTTGATGGCCGAGTTCCGGCCGGTCGAGACCGTGGTGATGCCATACGCCTTCGCGCTGCAAAGCCTGCCGAAGGTCGCGATCGCGCCGCTGATCGTCATCTGGTGCGGCTTCGGTGACGGCTCGAAAGTGGCGATGGCGGCGCTGCTCGCCTTCTTCCCGATGATGGTCAACAGTTTCGCCGGCATCCGCGCCGCCGAAGTCGAGCGGCTGGAATTGATGAAGGCGCTCTCCGCGTCGCGGCTGGAGACCTATTACCTCGTCAAGCTGCCGTCGGCGGCGCCCTACATCTTCGCCGGCCTCGATATGGGCATCGTCTACGCGCTGCTCGGCACCATCGTTGCTGAATTTCTCGGCGCCCAGGAAGGCATGGGCGTCGCCATCACCAAAGCCCAGGCGGTGACCGACGTCGCCGGCGTATTCGCTGCGCTGGTCGTGCTCGGCGTCACGGGAGTCCTGCTGCATCTCGTCGTGCGGTGGATCGAAAAATCCATCGT
>DASVOY010000095.1:0-5046 GCA_036383115.1 Allostellaceae bacterium | reverse complement strand
GCTTGCGGCCGATGATAGGCTGACGGCCGCAAGCAGGGAAAGGGCAGGACGTTGTGGCGGAAATGCGCGATCGCCCGCAGGGAATGAGCTGGCGCAAAGCCGCCCTGCGATGGGCGGGGCTGTCGCTGGCGATGGCCTTTGTGCTGGAAGCGGCGCTGTGGCTGACGTGGTGGTATGGCAGCGACTGGATGCGCTCGCAAACCGGCGATCGGCTTTTCGACCTCTATATGCCCGCCTTCATGCTCGCCATCTACTTCTCCGGAAATCCGCACAACATCAATGAGGCGGTGGCGTTCCTTGCCGAGACGCTCCAGACCTTCCTGATGATCTTCCCGCTTGCGGTTGGGATCATGACGGCACGATATCTTGCGCTTCGCCGTCGACGCTCGCGCTCATAGCCAGGGAAGGGCACAAGCCCATGTTCGCCCCGGATCTGCTCAGGGACCGCCTCGTGCTCATCACCGGCGGCGGCACCGGGCTCGGCAAGGCGATGGGGCGGCGCTTCATGGAGCTGGGCGCCGAGCTCATGATCTGTGGCCGGCGCGAGGCGGTGCTGGCCGAGACGGCGGACGAATTCGAGGCGGCGTTCGGCCGGAAGGTGCGCATCCATCCCGTCGATATCCGCCAGCCCGAGGCGGTCGAACAATTGATGGACGCCGCGTTCAAGGACCGGCCGCTCGATATCCTCGTCAACAACGCCGCCGCCAATTTCGTGGCGCGCAGCGAGACGCTGTCGGCGCGCGCGGTCGATGCCGTGCTCGGCATCACGCTGCACGGCACGGCCTATTGCACCATGGCGGCGGGGCGGCGCTGGATCGAGAGGGGCCGTGCCGGCACCGTGGTCAGCATCGTCACCGGCGCCGCCTTTCACGGCTCGCCGTATGTCGTGCCCTCGGCGATGGCGAAGGCCGGCGTCCTCGCCATGACCCGCAGCCTCGCCGTCGAATGGGGGCCGAAGCGCATCCGCCTCGTCGCCATCTCGCCGGGCGCCTTTCCGACGCCGGGCGCGAGCGAACGCCTCGTGCCCGAGCGCGGTGCCGCATCCCATGGCACGAACAACCCGCTGGGACGGCCGGGACGGGCCGAGGAGCTCGCCGACCTCGCTGCCTTCCTGGTCTCGGACCATGCCGCCTACATCCAGGGCGAATGCGTCACCATCGATGGCGGGCGCTGGCTCAAGGGCGCCGGCACCTTCTCCCATCTCGAGGCGCTGAGCGACACCGACTGGGCGGCGATGCGCGAGCGCGGCCGGAGCTGAGTCAGGCGACCGTGTGCGGCGTGCCGATCCAATCGGTCTCGGGCACGCCGGCGGAGCGCAAGTACTCCGGCGTGGCCGCGGGCGACAGCGTCAGTCTGACCGGCCACATGCCGCCGTCCTTCAGCCATGCGCCCTCATGCCAGCGCTGCAGCATCGCGCCGCCGTTTTCCGCCCTTTTGACCCGCATGAGAGCGCCATCGACCAGCACGGGCGTATCGAAGGGAATGGGCATCGGCGAGGCTCCTCGAGGGCAAAGGGGCGAACGCGGCCGGCGGGCCGTTGCCGGCGCATCCGCCCAGTGGTAGATAACGTTGGGGCCGCGCAAACGGCGCAGCGCGAGTTTCGGGCGTTTAGCTCTCGTTTACCAAGACGCGAATAGGCTCGACGGCATGGCACCGTCGGTTGGCGCCGGTATTGAGGGGATCGCGTGATGAAGCGTATCAGCAAGGTGCAGATGGGTCAGAGATTTCGCTCGATCGGCGTCACCGGCCGGCCGACCTATGTCTACGAGGTGCAGGCGATGTTCCGCAGCAACGTCGATCAGCACGATTATGCCCGCTTGGTCGAGACCGCCGACCGGACGCGCACCAAGACGATCTGCCTCGCGACTCTGATGGATCCGCGCCATTTCCTGCCGTTGCCGGCCGACGGCGCGTCGTCCGCGGCGGTCTCGGGCGAAGGTGAGATCGGCCGGGCGGCGTTGGGTTCCGCCCGTTGAGGGCGGTGGCCGGTCGCAGCGTCGTTATCCGACCGGCCCATCCCCGTCGTCCGATCGATGGTTTCTTCGTTGATCTTCTGCGTCAAAGCGACATATCACCGGTGAAAGTCGACCCTCGGCCGTGAACGCGCGGCTGGGAGGTCGCGGCCGGCGCCGCCGTCGGCCGAGGGGGGTCGCGCCGATGGCTCTGAATCTTTTCCGGTTCTTCATGCCCGCGGATCAGAGCTTCACCACTCTATTCTGCGAGCAGGCGAAGGCGATCGCCGCCGCTGGCGAGGAGCTGCGCCGTCTCATCGAGGGGGACGGCGCCGTCGAGGAGCACGTCGCCGAGATCAGCGCGATCGAGACCCGGGCGGACAGTGTCGCGCGACGAATCTTCATCGCCGCCAACCGCACCTTCAACGCGCCGATCGACCGCGAGGACATCATCACCCTCGGCCACGATTTGGATGACGTCGTGGACCTCATCGAGGACGCCGCCAAGGCCATTCAGCGCTATCAGGTCCGTGATTTCCCCGCCGAGATGCGCCGCATGGCCGACGCCATCGTCCGCTCCGCCGCCGCGCTCGAGCAGGCGATACCCCTCCTCGACGCCATCACGCGGGAATACCGCACCATCCTCGAGCTCTGCGAGCGCGTCGCCCGCTTCGAGGGCGAGGCCGACGAGTGCTTCGATTTCGGCCTGACGCGGCTCAGGGAGCGGCTGCGGCGCGGCGAGATCGACACCATCGCCTATCTCGACCGCAAGGAGCTCCTGGAGCTGCTCGAGGCGGTCGCCGACAAATGCGACGACGTCGCCAACGCCATCGAGACGATCACCGCCAAGCACGCGTAGGAGAGCCGGGCCGCATATGGACGTCACGATCGGCTCGGCCGCACTGATCGGGTTGATCGTCGTGGCGCTGCTCTTCGATCTGCTGAACGGGCTGCACGACGCCGCGAACTCGATCGCCACGGTCGTCTCGACGCGCGTGCTGCGGCCCATGACCGCCGTAGTCTGGGCCGCCTTCTTCAACTTCATCGCCTTCGCGGTGTTCGGGCTGCACGTGGCCACGACGCTCGGCACCGGCATCGTCGATGCCCATCTCGTCGATACTCGCGTCATCTTCGCCGCGCTCACGGGTGCCATCGTGTGGAACCTGCTGACCTGGTGGCGCGGGCTGCCCTCGAGCAGCAGTCACGCGTTGATCGGGGGCCTCGTGGGCGCCGGCCTCGTCAAGGGCGGCGCCGCCGCCGTGGTCTGGGGCGGCGTCGGCAAGACCATTGTGGGGATCGTGATGTCGCCGTTTCTTGGATTCATCCTTGCTCAGGCGATGGTGGTCGCGGTCGCCCGGCTGGCGCAGCGCTCGACGCCCTATGCCATCGACCACCGCTTCCGCATCCTGCAGCTCGTCTCGGCGGCGCTTTATTCGCTCGGCCATGGCGGCAACGATGCGCAGAAGACGATGGGCATCATCGCGGTCCTTCTCTATTCGCAGGGCCATCTCGGCCCTGTGTTCCACGTGCCGCTCTGGGTCGTGCTGAGCTGCCAGGCGGCCATGGCGCTCGGCACGATGATCGGCGGCTGGCGCATCGTGCACACCATGGGCTCGCGCATTACCCATCTGAAGCCGGTGCAGGGCTTCTGCGCCGAGACGGCCGGGGCGGCGACGCTGTTCCTGGCGACGTATCTTGGCGTGCCGGTCTCGACCACGCACACCATCACCGGCGCGATCATGGGCGTGGGCGCTGCCCGGCGCAGCGCCGCCGTGCGCTGGGGCGTCGCCCAGGACATCGTCGCGGCCTGGATCGTCACCATCCCGGCGGCGGCGTTCATCGCCGCCCTGTCGTATCTGGCCGCGGGGATCGTCTAGGACGGGCGCCTTTGACGCAGGCGCATCGGGCACGAACCGGCACTCAGTCCGAGCGTGCCGCGAGCAACCCGATCGCGCCGCACGATGGCGATCTTGTCTCTTGCGCTCTCGACCGCCGTGCGCAACTCGCCGGCGTCGAGGAGCGCGTGCGTCTAGGCGATCAATGAAAGCACCGCGCGAAAACGGCGACCCATGGCGCGCGGTGTCGTTTCACCCTCATCGGCTGAAGCCATTTGGAGGATGAAGCTATGAACACCCGTCTCGTTGCGCCAGCCGTCCTGGCCCTTGGACTGCTGGTCGCCGGTTGCGGCACGTCCCAGCAAGATCGCGCGCTGAGTGGCGGCGCCATCGGCGCCGGCGCCGGCGGTCTCGCCGGGGCGGCCGTCGGACATCCGCTCGCCGGGGCCGCCCTGGGGGGCGCGGGCGGTGCGGCCACGGGAGCCTACACCAACCCGAACCAGGTCGACTTGGGCAAGCCCGCCTGGAAGTAGGCGCCGGACCGCCACCGGGTGGCGTCGCGAGGACCGGCGACGCCACCCGGGGCATGACAGCATTGATGGGCGAAGCTCGGCGCCACCTTCCGTTGCTACAGGCACTCTCCGCGCCGGCTCCAAGGCGCAACTCGCGGGAACCTCGTCGTGGCGCGCGGCGTTTACGCGCGCTGGTTGCCCAATGAGAACCGGCAGCGATTGTGAGTGCCGAAGCCCTTTCTGAGGCGTTCATCACCACGATGAGTGCGGGTCCACCAGGAATTCCTGGCACGCGGAAGCACGGCCAGCGTAGCGCCACCCACGAGGACATGACCCCTCGCGAGGAGGTCTGCCGCTCCTCCGATCGCTCCTTCGGCTTCGTTTTCTGCGCGGTCTCCCTCGTCGTCGCGCTGCTCCCGCTGGTGCGCGGCGGCGAGCCTCGCTTGTGGGCGCTCGCGGCCGCGGCGGCATTCTTCGCCGTTGCGCTCATCCGGCCGGCGCTGCTGGCGCCGCTCAATCGCCTGTGGTTCCACTTTGGGCTGCTGTTCGGACGGGTCACGAACCCGCTGATCATGGGCCTCGTCTTCTTCCTCGTGATCACACCCATGGCGGTGATCATGCGGCTCAGGGGCAAGGACCCACTCCGCCTGCGCCTGGACCACGAGGCCAAGAGCTACTGGATCGAGCGCACGCCGCCGGGGCCGGCGCCGGCGTCGATGACCAACCAATTCTGAGGACATTGCGACA
>DASVOY010000094.1:0-2157 GCA_036383115.1 Allostellaceae bacterium | reverse complement strand
TGCGATCTGACGCACGGCTATATCGACATCAATGGCAGCTATCGGAGCTGAGCCGCTTCCTGTCGTCCTCGTCGTCGCCGTGGCGCTGGTCGATGCCGATGGGCGTGTGCTGCTGGCGCAGCGCCCGGAAGGCAAGATGATGGCGGGCTTGTGGGAATTCCCCGGCGGCAAGGTGCATGAGGGCGAAGCGCCCGAGGCGGCGCTCATCCGCGAGCTCAAGGAGGAACTCGGCATCGACGTGAGCGAGGCGTGCCTGGCGCCCCTCACCTTCGCCTCGCATCGCTACGAGCGCTTCCACCTGCTGATGCCGCTCTATGTGTGTCGGCGCTGGAGCGGCACGGTCACGGCGCGCGAAGGGCAGAGCCTAGCCTGGGTACGGCCCGTGAAACTCGACCAATACCAGATGCCGCCGGCGGATAGGCCGCTGGTCGCGATGCTCAGGGATCTGCTTTAGATATTTGAAGCTCCGCTCGCTCAGCGGTTCGCGGCTTCCGCGGGCGATGCGAGGACGAAATCGACCGGGCTGCCGTTTTCCTCGGTGCGGAAGGCGACCGGGGTGCCGCGATTGTCGAGCCAGACGAGCTGCCGCTTGTCGCCGACGATCTCGTATTGGTGCAGCCGCATGGTGTTGCCGTTGAGCGCGACGGCTTCTTCCTCGCCACCGCTCACTCGCACGCGCACGAGCCTGCCGTTCTTGGTCGACATCATATAATCCGTGTTCAGCACCATCGCCGACCACGGATTCGACGGATGCACGTTGCCGGGCGCCATGACCGTACCCGCAGGCGTGATGATGGCAAACCCGCCGTCGCGCGCCTCACCGCGCACCTCGAGCTTGTCGCCGTTGGTCACGGTCACACCCTGGAACGCGACGAGGCGGTCATTCCGCCAATGCTCGGTGCGGAGCGCCTCCTGCCGGTAGACGACGATGCCGACCGCCCTGACCGCGATCTTCAGCTCGCTCTGGACGTTCGTGTCGTCTCCGGCACGATCCACCACGTTGATGTAGGTGCCGATATCGCCATAGGTCGGGTGCAGGACGCGATATTGGTAGACCTGACGTCCCGCATGCGCCGCGCTGCCCGCGCCGAAGGCGAGCACCGCGCAGGCAAGGACAATCATCGCTCGAATCATGATCCAACGCTACTCGCCGACACTCGCCCTGGCCAGCAAAAATGGCCGGCATTCGTCGGGTCTTGGTAAAATCGCCGTGTCTTGTGATGTAAATGCCGCTAGTGCGGCTCCGGTTCCTCTTTCGCCGGCCGCTCCCGCGTCTCGAGCGCGTCGGCGAGCCGCGCGGTGGCGCTCCCCGGCCGCAGCGGCTTCGGCTGGCTCTCATGCGGCGCCCAGGCGGTGAGCGTGATGATCTCGAAGCTGGCGGGGATGCGGCCATCGGCCTGCCCGAACTGCTCGGCATAGATCGCCGCGGCGCGCGCAAAGGTAGCGCGGCGGGTGAAGCCGCGCCGCCGTTCGGCGAGTGCATTGGTCTCGCCCATGCCGCGCAGATCGCGCATCAAGGCAGGCGCATCGGCATAAGTGGCCGTGACGGTGTCGCTGTCGACCACCGGCAGCGCGAAGCCGGCGCGCTGCAGCAGCATGCCGAGATCGCGCACGTCGGCGAAGGGGGAGACGCGCGGCCCGGCGCCGCCCTCCTCGGCAAGCTCGGCCTCGATCAGCGCGTGGCGCAGCTCGAACAGCGTCTCGCCGCCCAGGAGCGACGCCAGCAGCAGCCCGTCCGGCCTCAGCACCTGGCGAAGCTGCAGCAGTGCGCCGGGCAGGTCGTTGGCCCAGTGAAGATCGAGACTGCTCAGCACGAGGTCGAAGGAATGGCGCGCAAAAGGCAGCGCCTCGGCCTCGGCGACGACGCGCGGGCGCGGCGTCTGCCGCGCGAAATCGAGCGCGGCATCGGCATGGACCAGCATCTCGATGCCGCCTCGCCCCCCTGAGAGAGCGCGCGAGCACGCCGTCGCGAGAGCCGAGGTCAAGCGCGCGCGGAAAGCGACGGGTGACGTCGTCGAGCCGGTCGGCGAGCCGCTCCGCCGCCTCGACGGCGAGGAAGTCCGCCGCAGCGGGCGCGCGCGCGGCGCGCGCGCGATGCCGGCGCACGGCGCGCCGATCGAAGATGCGGAGAGGATCGCTGACGGCGTTGGGCATTCC
>DASVOY010000093.1:0-7657 GCA_036383115.1 Allostellaceae bacterium | reverse complement strand
CTCCAGATGATCCAGGGCAGCAGATAGCTGGTGAGGTAGAGATTCGAGACCAGCCAAGGCGCGGCGAGCGCCAGCGCCAACAGCACGCCGATCTGCCGGCGGTCCATCGGGATGGGCCACAGCGCGCGGCTCCTGGCGTAGCTGGCGTGGCGGATGCCGGCGAGGCGGTAGAACATGCTCCTAGACTCTCTCGATCTCTTCGCGCCCGAACAGGCCGTAGGGGCGGACGAGGATGGTGAGGAGGATGACGGTCGAGGCAACGAGGTCGCGCGTGCCGCCGCCGACGAGCGGGTCGACATAGCCGGGGATCACGTTCTCGAGCACCCCCACGAGCACGCCCGCGACGAGCACGCCGGCGATGCTATCGAGCCCGGCAAGGATGGCGACGGCGAGCCCCTTGATCAGCAGCAGCGAGAGCGTCCAGTCGACGCCCTGCACCGAGCCCCAGAGCACGCCGGCGCAGGCGGCGGCGATCCCGGCAAGGCCCCAGGAGAGGGCGATGGCGCGCTCGACCCGGATGCCCACCGCCCAGGATGCCCGCTGGTCGTCGGAGACCGCGCGCAGCATGATGCCGAGCCGCGTGTTGAAGAACAGCAGCGAAAGACCGATCAGCACCAGCGCCACCACGCCGCCGACGAGATAGGCGCGGTTGACCAGGATGTCGCCGAGCAGGACCGGCTGCCGGCCAATGCCGATGTCCAGGCTCTTCATCGCCGGCCCCCACAGCGCCGGCGCCACGCCACGCAGCAGGATCTCGATGCCGAGCGTCAGCATGATGACCATGATCACGGGCTGCCCGACCATGCGCCTGAGCGCCACGCGCTCGAGCCCGATGCCGACGCCGAACATGACGAGGATGCCGAGCGGGACTGCCGCCCAGAGCGGCGCGCCCAGCGCGTAGGCGAGCCACCACACGACATAGCCGCCGACCATGGCGAGCGCGCCCTGCGCCAGGTTGGCGACGCCCGAGGATTTGTAGACGAGCACAATGCCGAGCGCGACCAGCGCATACATCAGCCCGACCAGGGCGCCGTTGATGGCGAGCTCGAGGAGGTAGAACACGTCCATGGTCAGACCCCGACCTCGGTAACCGCGAGGCTGCGGCGCATGACGCCCTGCTCGCCGGTCTCGTAGGTGATGCGCGCCTCGAACTCGACCGCGGATGCGCCGCCATAGATCGCGTCGATGACCTGGGCGTAGCGCTGCTCGATGACGTTGCGCCGGAGCTTCCGCGTGCGCGTGACTTCGCCGTCGTCGGGATCGAACTCCTTGTGCAGATTGACGAAGCGCTTGAGCCGGAGCGCCGGCGGCAGGATCTGGTTGACGTGGCGCAGCACGCCGGCGACGAGCGCCGCGACCTCGGGCTTCTGAGAGAGGTCGGCATAGGAGGTGTAGGCGACGCCGCTAACCTGCGCCCAATGCGCGACGGCCTCGCGATCGATGCAGACGATGGCGGCGAGGTGGTCGCGCCCGGCGCCGAGCACGGCGACGTCGCGCACATAGGAGCTGAACTTGATGCGGTTCTCGATGTAGTTCGGGATGAAGCGCTCGCCGGCGCGCGTGTGCACCACCTCGCCGACGCGGCCGAGCACGACGAGCTGGCCGTCCTCCTCGAGATAGCCGGCATCGCCCGTGTGAAGCCAACCCTCGACCAGCGTGCGCGCCGTCGCCTCGTCATCCTCGACATAACCGTCGAACACGCTCTCGGCGCGGATCAGGATCTCGCCGTTCGCGTCGATCCTGATCTCGACACCAGGGAGCGCGCGTCCGACCGTGTGCAGCCGCACGGCGCCGCTCTCCTGCGCCGCCGTGAGGGCGCAATTCTCGGTCTGGCCGTAGAACTGCTTCAGATCGACGCCGAGCGCGCGGAAAAACAGGAACGTGTCCTCGCCTATCGCCTCGCCGGCGGTGTAGCAGCGCTCGGCGCGGCTCAAGCCGAGCTGGTCCTTGGTCGGGCCGTAGACCAGCGCCTCGCCCATGCCGCGCAGCGCGCGCCGCCAGAGCGCCGCGGCCTCGCCGGCCAGCCGGCGGCGCTCGGTGTCGATGGCGAGCGCCATGAAGCGCTCGAACAGCCACTTCTTGAGCGGCGTCGATTCGGCGATGGCGACCTGCAGCCGCGTCAGCAGGTTGTCCCAGCTGCGCGCCGAGGCGAAATAGAGCGTCGGCGCCGCTTCGCGCAGGTCGCGCAGCACGGTCTCCTGCCGCTCAGGAACGTTGACGGTGAAGCGCAATGCGAGCGCGGCGGCGAGCGAGAAGACGAAATCGCCGACCCAGGCGATCGGCAGATAGGCCACGTACTCCTCGCCCTCGCGGAAGTAACCCGCCGCCGCGGCGTTGCGGATCGCCGCCAGTGCCTGGCGGTGTTTCAGCAGGATGCCCTTGGGTCGCCCGGTCGTGCCCGAGGAGTGCAGCAGCACGACGCCGTCATCGGGCTCCGCGCGGCCGATCAGCTCCGGGGCCAGCGCCGGCGCCGCGGCGAGGCGCTCCCGGCCTCGCGCCGCCATCTGGTCGTAGGCGAGAAGGCCGGGCTCCTTGTAGTTCTCGAGGCCGCGCGGATCGTCATAGACGATGTGGTCCGGCGTACCGGTCCGGGCGCGCAGCTCCAGCAACTTGTCGACCTGCTCCTGATCCTCGGCCATGGCGAAGCCGGCGCGGCCGCCACGGGAGAAATGCTGCAGCTCCTCGGGCGGCATCTCCGGATAGACCGGCGAGGCGACTCCGCGCAACGCCGCCGCCGCCAGCATCGCGAAATAGAGCCGCGGCCGGTTGTCGCCGATCACCAACAGCTTGTCGCCCGCGGCGAAACCCAGCGCCTCGAGCCCGGCAGCCAGCGCCAGGACCTCGTCGTGGTATTGGCGCCAGGTGTATTCCTGCCAGATGCCGAGATGGCGCTCGCGCAGGGCGACGCGCGCGCCATCGGCCTCGGCATTGCGCGCGAGCAACGTCAGGAGCGTGACCCTCTCCTGCTCGCCTCGCGCCGGCGAGACGGACGTCGCCGCCGCGGACGGGAGCGTCAGCGCCTCAGGCGGCATGCCGCCGCGCCTTGCCGAGATAGGCGGCAACGACCTTGGGATCGCTCAGCACCGCCTTGGGCGCGCCCTCGGCGATGAGCTCGCCGTAGCTCAGCACCACCATGCTGTCGCAGATGCTGGCGACCACGTCCATGTGGTGCTCGATAAGGAGGATGGTGGTGCCGCGTGCCTCGCGCGTGTCGAGGATGAAGCGCGCCATGTATTCCTTCTCTTCCTGGTTCATGCCCGCCATGGGCTCGTCCAAGATGAGGAATTGCGGCCCGGCGGCGAGCGCGCGGGCCAGTTCGACGCGCTTCTGCAGCCCGAGCGGCACCACGTCGATGGGCTCGTCCCGCACATCCTCGAGCTGGAGGAAATCGATGATCTCCTCGACGCGGCGGCGCTGGGCGACCTCGTCGCGCTCGGCCCACCACCAGTAGAACAGCGCGGCGAGCGCGGAAGGGCGCATATGGATGTGCCGGCCCATGAGGATGTTGTCGAGCACGCTCATGCCGCGGAACAGGGCCAAGTTCTGGAAGGTGCGCGCGATGCCGAGTCGCGCGACGCGATGCGGCCTGATGCCGGTGATGTCGACGCCGCCATAGAGGATGCGGCCCTGCTGCGGCGGGTAGAAGCCGGTGATGGCATTGACGAGGGTGGTCTTGCCGCTGCCGTTCGGCCCGACCAGCCCGAAGATCTGGCCGGGCTCGATCGTGAGCGCGACGCCCTTGAGCGCCTTCAGTCCGCCGAAGGAGCGGGCGACGTCCTGGCATCGAAGCACGGGCGGCGTCTTTGCGCCGTGGTCGCCGGTCATCCCTGAACGTCGCTCCTCGAATGCTTTTTCCTACGGTAGCGCAGCGCCGACACTTTCCCAAATCATCCAGGGCGGTTGAAGACCGCCGCGCGGCCAAAAGAACCGTATTTTCATTCCGCCGGTTTTGTATTATGTCGCATTGTTGCCGGCCCGGGAGAAGCCGAGGCCGTTCGGCGCAAAACAATCGCTTGGCACGGAAGCGGCCGGGCCTCGACGGAGGAAAAGAATGCGGAAAGTGGCACTGTGGCTCATGGCTGTCGTGCTGGCGGGCGGCGCGCCGGGCGCGCTCGCCCAGGAGAAGCTCACGGTCTGGTGGGTCAAGGGCTTCTATAAATCGGAAGACGACGCGCTCTATGACGCAATCAGGAAGTTCGAGCAGAAGAGCGGCGTCAAGGTCGATCTCTCGCAATACGCCGTGCAGGACATGATCCCGAAGACGGTGTCGGCGCTCGACGCCGGCACCCCGCCCGACGTCGCCTTTGCCGACGTCTACGATTTCCAGGTGACGGGCAAGTGGGCCTATGACGGCAAGCTCGAGGACATCTCCGACATCATCACGCCGATCAAGGGGAGATTCGCGCCGAACACGGTCGAGACAACCTATCTCCTCAACGGCAAGACCAAGAAGCGGGCGTATTACGCCTTCCCGCTCAAGCAGCAGACGATGCATATCGAATACTGGATCGACATGCTCGACGCCGCCGGCCTCAAGGAGAGCGACATCCCCACGACCTGGAAGGAATACTGGTCGTTCTGGTGTGACAAGGCGCAGCCCGCCTACCGCAAGAAGAGCGGCAGCCGCATCTTCGGCATCGGCCAGCCGATGGGCGTCGACTCCAGCGACTCCTTCTTCTCGTTCCTCACCTTCGCCGACGCCTACAACGTCAAGCTCGTCGACGACGACGGCAAGCTGCTGGTCGACGATCCCAAGGTGCGTCAGGGGCTGATCGGGGCGCTGACGGATTATACGGCGCCCTACACCAAAGGCTGCACGCCGCCCTCGTCGACGAGCTGGAAGGACCCCGACAACAACGTCGCGTTCCACAACAAGACGACGATCATGACGCATAACGCCACGATCTCGATCGCGTCGAAATGGCTCGACGATGCCAACAACGAGTCGTTGAGTGCGGAGCAGCGCGAGCAGGCGAAGAAGAACTATTACGAGCTGATCCGCACCTCGGGCTTCCCCAAGAAGCCGGACGGCTCGCCCATGGTCTACCGCGCGGCGGTCAAGACCGGCGTCATCTTCGCCGACGCCAAGAACAAGCCGAAGGCCAAGGAGTTCGTGAGCTTCCTGCTGCAGGAGGAGAACCTCACACCCTATGTCGAGGGCGCGCTCGGGCGCTGGTACCCCGTGACCAAGGCGGCGCAGGAGCGGCCGTTCTGGCAGGCGGACCGGCATCGGAAATCGGTGCACGACCAATTCGCCGCGGGGACGGTGACCTTCGAGTTCACCAAGAACTACAAGTTCACCATCCTCAACAACGAGAACGTGTGGGCCAAGACGATGAACCGCGTCATCAACGACAAGGTGGCGGTGGACAAGGCGGTCGACGAGATGATCGCGCGCATCAAGGCGGTGGCAGGCTGAACCAGCGGGGCCGCGGCTTTGGCCTAAGGCCGGCCGCGGCCCATCGGGGCAGAGCATGACGTCGACGCTGAGCGTTCCACGGAGTGAGACCGCGCGGCCGACGAGCCCGCGGCGGAAGGGCCTGTCGCCCACGCAGTTCTGGGGGCTGATTCTCATCACGCCCTATGTGCTCGTCTTCCTCGTCTTCGTGCTCTACCCCGTCGGCTACGGGCTCTGGCTGGCGCGCGATCCCCAGAGCTACGTCAAGCTGTGGGACGACCCGATCTTCGCGCGGTCGGTCGTCAATACGCTGGTGTTCCTCATCGTCGGCATCAACCTCAAGATGATCGTCGCGCTGCTGCTGTCGGGCTTCTTCGTCCAGCCGCGGACGTGGATCCGGTGGCTCTCGGTGCTGTTCATCCTGCCCTGGGCGGTGCCGTCGATCCCCACCATCCTCTCCGTCCGCTTCATGCTGAATCCGGAATGGGGCGTCATCAACCAGCTGATCTTCCGGCTCACCGGCGAGGACGGCCCCAACTGGCTCAACGAGCCGAGCCTGGCGCTCTCGCTCGCCATCCTGGTCCACATCTGGAAATCGCTGCCGTTCTGGACGCTGATCCTGCTGTCGGGACGGCTGGCGATCCCGGGCGAGCTCTACGAGGCGGCCGCGGTCGACGGCGCCAGCGGCTGGCACAAGTTCCGCTACATCACCTGGCCGGTCATGCGGACGCTCTATCTGACCTGCACGGTGCTGTCGATGATCTGGACGCTCGGCGACTTCAACAGCGTCTATCTCCTCACCGGCGGCGGGCCGGCCGATCTCACGCATGTGCTGGCGACGCTCGGCATCCGCTATCTGCGCCTCGACGCGGTCGACATGTCGATGGCGGCCATCGTCTGTGCCCTGCCGCTCGTGCTTCCCCTCGTCTACTTCATGATGAAGCGGCTGTCCAAATGACCCTGTCGATCCGGAAAGCATCGCGCGAAGCCCGGCTGCTGCTCATCGCCATTCCGGTGGCGCTGTGGACGATCCTGCCGATCTACCACATGTTCCTGTTCGCGATCTCGCCGAAGGACTCGGCCTTCTCGGGCAATCTCTGGCCGGACCACCCGACGCTCCACAATTTCGCCGTCGTGTTCGGCCAGAAGCACTACTTCCTCAGCCATTTCTGGCTGCAGTTCTGGAACTCCGTCGTCATCGCCGCGGCAATCGGCGCGCTCACCCTGTTGGTGGCGACGGCGGCGGCCTTCGCCATCAGCCGGCTGCGGGTGAAGGGCGGGCGCACGGTGCTGAACCTCGCGCTCTTCACCTACTTCATCCCGGCGGCGTTCCTCGCCGTGCCGATGTACAAAACCATGGGGATATACGGCCTGCTCAACAATCAATGGTCGCTCATCCTCGCCATGGTCACCCTCGCGGCGCCCTACGCCATCTGGGTGCTGAAGCAAGCCTCCGACAAGCTCCCATGGGAGCTCGACGAGGCGGCGCTCATCGACGGCGCGTCGCCGCTGCAGCTCTTCTACTTCGTCTATCTGCCGCTGATGGCGCCGTCGCTGGTCGCTATCGGCGCTTACGCCGTGCTGCTGGCGTGGAACGAGTATCTCTACGCCTTCCTGCTGCTCTCCAAGGACACCGACATCACGCTGCCCGTGGCGCTCGGCAATTTCCTCGCCGCCGATGATTCGCCCTGGGAGCTGCTGATGACCACGGGCCTGATCTACGCCCTGCCCCCGGCGGCGATCTACTACGCCTTCCGGCGCTACATGGTGGGCGGCCTGACCGCCGGCGCGGTCAAGGGATAACGAGCCGTCCCGACTCCACCAAGAAATACCCCCGCCATCTTGGCGGGGGCGAGGTGGACGCGGGCAGCGGGAGGAGGCTGCCCTGCGTCGCGGAAGCAGACGCAACCCCGTACAGATCGGTTCAGTGCACGACCTGCGCGAGCTTGCCGGTGGTATAGAGCTGGCACATCTTGTCGAGCGGGATCGGCCTGATCTTCGAAGCCCGCCCGGCGGAGCCGAAGGCCTCGAAGCGCGCCTTGCACACCTCCTTCGCCGCCTTGGTCGCATCGGCGAGGAATTTGCGCGGATCGAACTCGTCGGGCTTGCTCGCCATCAGCCGGCGCATGGCGCCGGTCATCGCCAGGCGGATATCGGTGTCGATGTTGACCTTGCGCACGCCGTGGCGGATGCCTTCCTGGATCTCCTCGACCGGGACGCCGTAGGTTTCCTTCATCTGCCCGCCATTTTCGCGGATCA
>DASVOY010000092.1:0-3940 GCA_036383115.1 Allostellaceae bacterium | reverse complement strand
AGCGCGAGCTTGGCGCGCTCGGGCTCGCGGTCCAGCCGAGCGTCGCGAACTTCGTCCTCGTGCATTTTCCTGCCGCGCCCAAGAATTCCGACGCCGCCTTCGCCTTTCTTCAGTCGCGCGGCATCCTGACGCGCAGGATGGGCGCCTATGGCCTGCCCGAGCATCTGCGCATCACCATCGGCCTCGAGGAGGAGATGCGCGCCGTCGTCGCCGCAGTGGCGGATTTCATGAGGACGCAATGAGCCGCCCCCGCTTCGAGCGCGTGGCGCTGATCGGCATCGGCCTCATCGGCTCCTCGCTCGCCCGCGTGCTCAGGCGCGACAAGCTCGCCCGCGAGATCGTCGCCTGCGCGCGCCGCGCTGAGACGCTCGACAAGGTGCGCGCGCTCGGCATCGCCGACGATGTCACCAGCGACCCGGCCGCGGCGGCGAAGGGCGCCGATCTCGTCGTCATCGCCGCGCCGCTCTCCGCCTACGCCGAGATCGGCCGGCGCATCGGCGGCGCGCTCGAGCCCGGCGCCATCGTCACCGATGTCGGTTCGGTCAAGGAGGCTGTGATCCGCGATCTCGCGCCGTCGCTGCCGGCAGGCGTGCATCTCGTGCCTGGTCATCCCGTCGCCGGCACCGAGCATTCCGGGCCCGAGGCGGGCTTCGCCGAGGTGTTCCAGGACCGCTGGTGCATCCTGACGCCGCTGCCCGACGGCGACGCCGCGGCGCTCGACCGCGTGACCTGGCTCTGGCAGGCGGCGGGGATGAGAGTGGTCACGATGGATGCCGAGCATCATGACAAGGTGCTCGCCATCACCTCGCATCTGCCGCATCTCATCGCCTACACCATCGTCGGCACCGCGACCGATCTCGAGGAGAGCCTCAAGTCGGAGGTGATCAAGTTCTCCGCCGGCGGCTTCCGCGACTTCACCCGCATCGCCGCCTCCGATCCCGTGATGTGGCGCGACATCTTCCTCAACAACCGCGAGGCGGTCTTGGAGATGCTGCAGCGCTTCACCGAGGATCTGACAGCGCTGCAGCGCGCCATCCGCTGGGGCGAGGCCGACAAGCTCGAGGACCTCTTCACCCGCACCCGCGCCATCCGTCGCTCGATCATCGAGGCGAAGCAGGCCTAGCTCGAAGTCGGGCAGCTCTCCGTGCGCCCGTCACGACGCTTCGATCCGGCCCGAAGCGTTCCCGCATAGGGCCGCGCCCGCTTCATGCCATCCTTCATCCATCGATGCACCTCGTGGAGCGCGCATCATGGATGGCACATCACCGATCGCGCGGCCTTGGGCTGCGCAGCGACCTGGCACGACACTTCGACATATGGTGCGCCTGCTTTCGCGCTGGCGCGATCGCGCGCGGGACCGCCGGCTGCTGGCGAGTCTCGATGACCGCCTGCTGGCAGATATGGGCATGACGCGGTTCGATGCGGCGCACGAATGCGCCAAGCCGTTCTGGCGTACCTGATGCCCCGGTCCCGGTATTGGCCGACGCACGGCTCGACGGATTCGATGGCGCGAAGCGGATAGAGGCGACGCCGCGCCCGATGCCATGCTGCGCGCATGGAAATCCCTCATGGAAGGCGCATCATGGATGGCACGTCATGGATCGAGCATTCCTCGGCGGCAAGACGCCCTGGAACGCGGTTGCGGCAACTGATCGATCTCCTGGTGCTCTGGCACGACCGCGCGCGGCAGCGACGCCAGTTGGCGGCCTTCGATGATCGCGCGCTTCGCGACATGGGCGTTACCCGCCTGGATGCGCTGCGCGAGTACGAAAAGCCGTTCTGGCGTCCTTGACCAGCGCGTGCCATCTTCTCGGCGGTTGCGAGCGAGGGAGGGCGGTGGTGTATGCGATCATTTTCGAAGTCCAGCCCAAGGCGGGACGCGCGCAGGATTATTTGGACATCGCCGCGGCGCTCCGGCCCGAGCTCGAGAAGATAGACGGCTTCATCTCGGTCGAGCGCTTCCAGAGCCTGACAACCGAAGGCAAGATCCTGTCGGTCTCCTTCTGGCGCGACGCCGAGGCGGTGAAGCGCTGGCGCGAGCATGATCGCCATCGCCGCGCCCAGGTGAAGGGCCGCAATGAGGTCTTCGCCGACTACCGTATCAGCGTCGTCGAGGTGGTGCGGCAATACGGCATGTTCGACCGCGACCAGGCGCCGCAGCAGATGCCGCCGGTGTCGCCTAGTCCCAGGTGAAGCGAGGCAGGGCGGCGATCTGGGCCGGGCCGAGATAGACGCGGTCGTTCTGCAGCCGCAAGGGCACCGTAAGCTGCTTCCGCCCGTCGGCGCTGGGCTTCGCCATGAGGCCGAGGAAGGTCTTGGCGAAGCTCGCATCGCCGGGCCGCAGACTGCCGTTGGCGACGAAGGCGTCGATGATGGCGTTGTGGCCTTCGATCGTCGCGGTCATCGCGCCAATCGGCTGCAGCACCTCGTCGAGCGCCAGCGTGCCGTTGGCGCTCGCCGCGAGCGGGCCCCAGCGCAGCGATCCGACCTCGAGCTCGATGGTGCCGCCATCGTCGCGCCAGGCAGCCAGGCCCTGACGCAGCTTGCCTCGGGGCAGCGCGCCCTTGAACGTGCCGGCGAGCGTCAGCGCCTCGACCGTGCTGCCGAAAGGCGGCACCCGATAGGGCAGCACCATCTTGGCCAGCCGGATCGCCGCGCCGAAGGCGGTGTCCTGGTGGCTCGCCGGCGCCCGCTCGGGCAAGGTGAGCCGTGCCTCGGCGTCGGCGATGCGCAATCCGGCGGCGGCGCCGCTGCCCGCCACGTCACGCGCGACAAGGTCGATCGCGGTGCCGACCTCCGTGCCCAGGATGACTGTGCCGTCAAGCGCCGCCGCGGCGATCGCGTCGCCCTCGCTCGGCGCATCGACGCGCGCGCCCTCCGGCGCGTTCACCTTCCAGCGCTTCAAGTTCCATGGCCGTGCGCTGCCGCTGAGCAACGGCGCGGCGATCTGGAACGGCAGCGGCCGACTCCCGCCGAAGACCGCGCCAGCGAAGCGCAGGCTGAACGAGCCGGGGAAGCCGCCGACGCTGACCGCGTCCCAGCGCACCGTGTAGCCTTCGGCCCGCCGCGCTTCCGCCCAGGGCTCGACGCCGGCACGCAGCCGCCCGGCCACATGGAACCAGTAGCCGGTATAGCTCGCAGCTGCCGCCGCGAGCAGCACAAGCGTCGCAATGAGGATACGTCGCATAAATAATTATAGGGCGCCGCCGCTGCCCGCGTCGATGCGAAACAGTGAGGACGGCAATGCGCGCGTCGCGATTGGCGTATGCATCCGTAACCGGATACTGCGACGTCGACGACACGCCGATACCTTTGGTGTGTCGCGTTAATCGCTTTTTCGTGCTTGGGCGGCAGTCTGGGCGGCATGGAAGGACCTTTGGATACGCCGGTGCGACAGCGCGCAGCCGCGCTCGCGCCGGAGATCGCTGAGTGCCTGGCGCGGCGCTGCGATCTCTGGATCTTCGGCTATGGCTCGCTGATGTGGGATCCGGGCTTTGCCCATGCCGAGGCGCAGCCGGCGCTGCTCAGGGGCTATCACCGCAGCTTCTGTGTCTATTCGCGCCGCCATCGCGGCACGCCGGAGCTGCCGGGGCTGGTCCTCGGCCTCGACCGCGGCGGCGCCTGCAAGGGCATCGTCTTCCGCGTGCCGGCGGCCGATGTCGCAGCGGCGCTGCATTACCTCTGGGACCGCGAGATGGTGCGGGGTACCTATCGCCTGAAGGAAGTGCCGGTCGAGATCGCCGGGCGGCGGCTGAGCGCCCGCGTCTTCGTCGTCGACCGCGCACATGCGAGCTATGCCGGGCGGCTGCCGACCGAGGCGGCGGCGCGGCTCATCCTGCAAGGCATCGGCGGCAGCGGCTCATGCCGCCAATATCTCGAGAACACGGTCCGCGAGCTGCGCAAGCTCGGCCTGGTCGATGGGCCGATTCACCGGCTCGAG
>DASVOY010000091.1:0-2792 GCA_036383115.1 Allostellaceae bacterium | reverse complement strand
CGCGCTGTCGCCGGGCGCGAGGAAGCGCGGCAGCGACAGCTCCGCCACCACGGCGTCGCGGACGATCAGCCGGCTCTCGGCGCGGCCGACTGCCTCGCGGTTATAGGCCACGGCCATCAGCCGCAGCTGCCCCTCGAAATCGGGGAGATCGAGCACCACCTCGCCCGATCCGCTCGCATCGAGCCTCACCGGCCCGGAGAAGAGCGCGACGGTGCGGTTGCTGACGACCGCCAAGCCCTCGCCGCCAATGCTCGACGCGGCGGCGTCGCCGCCTGCGCGGATGGCGCCGGGCGCGGCGCTGCCGTCGAGGAGACGGCCGTAGTCATCGCGCAGTTCGACGCCGAGGCGGCGCTTGCCGAAGAAGAACCTGGCCGGGTCGGGGGTGGCGAAGTGCGTCAGTTGCAGGACGCCCTCATCGACCGCGGCGAGGCTGACGAAGGTATCGCCCTGGCCGGACGCGCCCTCGACTTTGATCGGCACCGCGAGGTGATGACGCGGCGACGACTTCTCGGGCGCGGCCAAGGCGATGGACAAGGTCCGCGGCTTGGGGTCGATGCCGAGCCAGGCGAGGCCCACCGCGCGCACGGGGTCGTGCGGCCGCCCGACAGCAAGCGGGCGATAGAGCGAGACCAGCACATAGGCGCCGGCGCCCCACGCTTCCGACGCTTTCACGTCGATCACCGTGCCTTCCTTGGCGACGGCGACTTGCCTTGTCTCGAAGATGCGGTCGCTGGCGATGGTCACCTGCGCCTTGCCGGCGAAGGGGCCCTGAATGCGCAGCCGCGCCGTCTCGCCGGGCGCGAAGAGCGGCTTCTCGACCGTGACCTCGACCCGGTCGGGCGTGTCGGCGGACTCCGTGGTCGCCATCCAGCCGGACTGGAAGCGCACGCTCGTCGCCGCCTGGGTCGCGGGGTCGTCGACGACGAGGCGGTAATAGCCCCAATCGACGGCCTGGCTGAGCACCGCCGGGGCGCCGACGGGCGCGTCGATGTCGCCCGAGGCGAGGGGCTGGTCGACGACGTGGTAGTGCCACGTCCAGTCCGAGCCGCTGCGCAGCCAGTCATAGACGCGGTTCTCGCGAATGAGCCGCCAATGCAGCCCGGGCCGCGCGATGGGACGGAGGGATTCGTCGAAGACGAGGATGTCGAACGCCGCATCCTTGCCTTCCTCGGCGCGGTCGTCGGCAAAGCGCGGCTTGACGCCGATGAGCAGCGGGTGCTGGCGGATCGGCAGCTCGAGCTGGTCGCTGACCAGCCTGCCGCTCGGCTCGAAGAGGCCGGCGGAGAGCACGCCCTTGAGCGGCGCAGAGCTCGTCGCGACCGGCTGCAATATGTCGCTGATGCGCGCATGGCCCGCTTCGTCCGCGGGCGGCAGCGTGAGCTTCTGGACGGTGTCGTCGATTTTCTCGTCGGCGAGGCCGAAGCGATAGCCCTTGGCCTGCGGCACCGGCGCGGGATCGCGCATGATGCGCAGCTCGGCCTCGCCCGCGAGCCCGGCGGCGGGCGCGCCGTAGAGGAACTGGCCCTCGAGCGCGACATCGAGCGGATCGCCCGGGCGCAGCACGGCAGCGGCGGAGGACAGTGTCACCTTCAGCTTCTGCGGAACGAAGTCCTGGACCTCGAACTGCACGCGCCCGACCGGCGCGCCGGTGGGATCGACCAGCGCCTCGACGCTCCACACGCCGCGCGCGGCGCTCCGGCTCAAGCCGACATCCTGGCGGAAGCCGCCTTGCGGCTGCGCGGGGAGGACGAAGCGCTTCGCCTCGAGCCCGTCCGGGCGGCGCAGCACCAGGGTTACGGGCATGGTGTCGATGGCGCGGCCGGCAGCGTCGCGCAGCAAGGCCATCACCGGCGCCGTGTCGCCGGGGCGGTAGATGCCGCGCTCGGTATAAAGGAATGCCTCGATGGGGCCCGCGGCCGGGCGGCCGGCGACGCCGCGATCCGAGAGGTCGAAGGCAGGACGATTGAGGTCGAGCAGGGTGAAATCGCCGCCGGCGCCATAGGCGGTGATCGATGCCGCCGCGTTGGCGCCCTTGCCGCGCAGCAGGCCGGGGGCGAAGACCACCTGCCCGTCGGCATCGGTCGCAGCCTCGCCCAGCACATCCTGCCCCGCCGCGACCAGCGACAGCTTCACTCCGGCGAGCGGGTCGGCCGAGACGAGGGAGCGGGCGAAGATGTGGAGCCCGTCTGCGCCGCTCATCGTGCTCAGCGCGATGTCGGTGGCGATCACCCAATGGGCCGGCATGTTGACCCAAAGCTCGTCGTAGCGGTCGTCGTCCTCGCGGGTCCGGCGGCCGGTGAAGAATCGCTCCGGCGTCGCCGTGGCGGCGTTCTCGGCGATCACCAGATAGGCGCCGGTCTGGCCGGGCTCGATGACGTCGCTGAGCGGGAACGCGGTCTGGACGTTGCGGTTGTGGTCGCGCTCGATGGTCATGGTGCCCGACCAGACCAGGCTCGCAGAGCCCTTAATCATCTCGCGCAGCTGATAGCGGGTTATCTGCTTGCCGCTGAGCGCCTGCGTCTCGCGCCATCCCATCGGCCGGCGGATCTCGTTCGGCAACAGCCGGTCGCTCATGCGCAAGACGCGTACCGTCACGCGGTCGACGTTGACGGTCTGGACGGTGAGGCCGTTGCTCGCCGCGCGCGGCAGGATGAACCCGTCGCCCGACAAGGCGACCACGGCGGGCCGGTCGCCGAGGCTGACCTCGACCGTCTCGTCCGCCTCGAGCCGCGCGCCGGATTGCGCCGGCAGGCCCTTGAGCAGCGTGACTTGATAACTGGTGCCATAGACCA
>DASVOY010000090.1:0-1710 GCA_036383115.1 Allostellaceae bacterium | reverse complement strand
GCCCTTGATGAGGCGCCGCGCCTCGCCATTGGAGGCGGCCAGCCCACTCTTCGCGATCAGCTCGAAGGCAGGGACGCCGCGCTCCAGCACGGCGCGCGGCACCTCGAGGGTGGGGAGCGCCGCGCCCGTGCCGCCCTCGGCGAAGACGCTGCGCGCGGTGTCGGCAGCGGTTTCCGCCGCGGCGCGGCCGTGGCACAGCGCGGTCGCCTCAGTCGCCAGCATCTTCTTCGCCTCGTTGATCTCGCTGCCGCTGAGCGCGCCAAGCCGCTCGATCTCGTCGAGCGGCAGGTCGGTGAACAGGCGCAGGAAGCGGCCGACATCGGCGTCCTCCGTATTGCGCCAGAACTGCCAGTAGTCGTAGGGCGAGAGCCGGTCGGCGCTGAGCCACACCGCGCCTTGCGCGGTCTTGCCCATCTTGGCGCCCGAGGACATGGTGATCAGCGGCGAGGTGATGCCGAAGAGGGAACGGTTGTCGATGCGGCGCGCGAGGTCGATGCCCATGACGATGTTGCCCCACTGATCGGAGCCGCCCATCTGCGCTTCGCAGCGATGCTGCCGCGCCAGCTCGAGGAAATCGTAGGCCTGCAGCACCATGTAGTTGAACTCGAGGAAGCTCAGCGGCTGCTCGCGCTCGAGCCTGAGGCGCACGCTGTCCTGGCTCAGCATGCGGTTGACCGAGAAATGCCGCCCGTATTCGCGCAGGAACGGGATGTAGGCGAGGGTGTCGAGCCAGTCGGCGTTGTCGACCATCACCGCGTCGGTCGGGCCTTTGCCGAATTCGAGGAAGCGCTCGAAGGTGCTGCGGATGCTCGCCATGTTGCGGGCGATCTCGTCGTCGGTCAGCAGCTTGCGGCTCTCGTCCTTGCCCGAGGGATCGCCGACCTTGGTGGTGCCGCCGCCCATCAGCACGATCGGCTTGTTGCCGGTCTTCTGCCATAGCCGAAGCAGCATTATGGAAACGAGATTGCCGACATGCAGGCTGTCGGCAGTACAATCGTAACCGACATAGGCGACCATGGGCCCCGCCGCGAGCCGCGCCTCGAGCGCGTCGCGGTCGGTCACCTGATGGACGAAGCCGCGGGCTTCGGCAGTCGCGAGAAAGGGCGGGCGGCGGGTGGGCATGTTTTCTTACAGTCGGGAAGAAGCGTCGGTCGGGCGCTTTAGCATAATCATCCCGGCGCGACAATTCGCGCTCCGGCCATGAGCGCACGGCTCAGCCGTGTCATCGGCCTGATGAGCGGCACCTCGCTCGACGGCATCGACGCGGCCTTCATCGAGACCGACGGCGAGGAGCGCGTCATCCCCGGCGCATGGCTCACCATTCCCTACGACGCCGCGATGCGCGCGCGGCTGCGCTCGGTGCTGGGCGGCAAGGGTCCGGTCGTGGATGTGGAGCGCGCGCTCACCGAGGCGCACGCCCAGGCGGTGCGCGCGCTCATCGCCCGCCACGACATCGCCGCGGTCGATCTGCTCGGCTTCCACGGCCATACCATCCTGCACCAGCCGCACCAGGGCCGCACCTGGCAGATCGGCGACGGCGCCCTCTTGGCGAGCCTTACCGGCATCGACGTCGTGTGCGATTTCCGCTCGGCCGATGTGGCGGCGGGCGGCGAGGGCGCGCCGCTGGCGTCGCTCTACCATGCGGCGCTGGCGAGCGATCTCGACAAGCCGCTCGCCGTGCTCAACATCGGCGGCGTCGCCAACGTCACC
>DASVOY010000089.1:0-3669 GCA_036383115.1 Allostellaceae bacterium | reverse complement strand
GCCAGCACGATCGCTTCATCCTCCCACTGCATCCGCTCAGCTCTCGAACTCGAGGCCCATCGCCTGGTAGCGCTCGCGATCCTCTGTCCAGTTCTCGGTCACTCGGACAAAGAGGAAGAGGTGGACGCGCCGCCCCAGCAGCCGCTCGAGTTCGGCGCGGGCGCGCTCGCCGATCTGCTTGACCTGCCTTCCGCCCTTGCCGAGCACGATCGCCTTCTGACTGTCGCGCTGCACATGGATCGTCTGCGCGATCTTGACGCTGCCGTCCTCGCGCTCCTCCCAGGTGTCGGTCTCGACCATCGCGGCGTAAGGCAGCTCCTGATGGAGCTGGAGGAAGATCTGCTCGCGCGTGGTCTCGGCGGCGAGGAGGCGCTGCGGCAGGTCGGTGAGCTGATCCTCGGGAAAAAGCCAGGGCCCCTCCGGCACGACGGCGGCGAGGTGGCGCCTGAGGTCGCCGACCCCGTCGCCGGTGAGGCCGGAGACCATGAACACGGCGTCGAAGATGCCCTCGCCCGACAATTGCCCGGCGAGCGGCAGGAGCTGCGGCGGCGCCACCAGGTCGACCTTGTTGAGCGCCAGCACCGCGCGCCGCCCTGCCGCCTTCAGCCCGTCGATGATGCGCCGCGTATCGGCATCGATGCCACGCGCCGCGTCGACCAGAACCACCACGACATCGGCGTCCTCGGTGCCGGCCCATGCTGCCGCCACCATGGCGCGCTCGAGCCGGCGCCTGGGCGCGAAGATGCCGGGCGTGTCGACGAAGACGAGCTGCGCCGCGCCCTCGATGGCGATGCCGAGGACGCGCGAGCGCGTCGTCTGCACCTTGGGCGAGACGATCGACACCTTGGCGCCGATGAGCTGGTTGAGCAGCGTCGACTTGCCGACATTGGGCGCGCCGACCAGCGCCACGTAGCCGCAGCGCGCCACGGTCATGGCTTGTCCCCGAGCCCGGCCAGAGCCGCCGCCGCCGCCGCTGCCTCGGCGGCGCGCTTCGAGGAGCCGCTCGCCGTCGCCGGCTCGAGGCCGGGAACGGTGACGGTGACGGTGAAGGTGCGGCGATGCGCCGGGCCTTCCGTCGCCACGGTGCGGTAGGCCGGGAGCGCTTTGCCGCGCGCCTGCGCCCATTCCTGGAGCGCGGTCTTGGGGTCGCGCGGCGGCGCGCCGAGCCTGGCGAGCTTCGGCTCCCACCAGCGCTCGACGAAGCGCGACGCGGCGGACAGCCCGCCATCGAGGTAAAGCGCGGCGATAACGGCCTCGCACACATCGGCAAGCACGCTCGGATTGGCGCGGGCCCCCGCGGTCTCCTCGCCGGCGGAGACAATGATATGTTCCCCGAGGCCGATCTTCTTCGCCACTTCGGTCAAGGCCTCGCGCCGCACCAGCCCGGTATGGCGCCGGGTCAGCGCGCCCTCCGCCTCCTCCGGGAAGCGCCGCCACAGCAAGTCGGCGACGATCAGGCCAAGCACGCGGTCGCCGAGGAATTCCAGCCGCTCGTAGCCGCGCCGGGTGCCGCGGCGCGAGCGCGCGCTCGGATGGGTCAGCGCCTCGGCGAGCAGGTCGGCGCGCTCGAACTTGTGACCAAGCGCTTCGGCCAGCGGTGCCGATTTGGCGGCCGCATCCTTCATGGTCAGTGGATCGCTTTGAACAGCCGGTCGTAGCGGATGGTGAAGGGCCAATTCCAGATCTCCCACCAATGCGCATAGCCATTGGTGGAGAAGAAGATGAACTCGGCGCGACCGACCAGGTTCACGGCCGGGACGTAGCCCACGCCGCTGTTGGGATCACGGCTGTCGGCCGAGTTGTCGCGGTTGTCGCCCATCATGAAATAGTGATCGGGCGGCACCACGAAAACCCCGGTGTTGTCGAGGCTCATATTGTCGCCCATCTCGACGATGCAGTGGCGGACGCCCTCGGGCAGTGTCTCCCAATAGCGCTGATAGACCATCCCCCGCGCCTCCTCGGACGGCACGTCGCAATCCTCCGAGGGTTCGCGCTTCACCGGCGCGTCGTTGATATAGAGGAGGCCCTGCTTCAGCTGGATCCGGTCGCCGGGCAATCCGATGACGCGCTTGATGTAGTCGGTCGAGGGCTCGCGCGGCAGCTTGAAGACGACGACGTCGCCCCGCTTCGGCGGCTTGTAGAAGACGCGGCCGGGGATGAGCGGCACGCCGAAGGGCAGCGAATAGCGGCTGTAGCCATAAGAGAATTTCGAGACGAAGAGATAGTCGCCCACCAGCAACGTCGGCACCATCGAGGCGGACGGAATATTGAAGGGTTCGTAGAAGAATGTGCGGATGAAGAGCGCAATGACGATCGCGTAGATGAGCGTCTTGAGCGTCTCGGCGGCACCGCCGGATGTTCTGCTTCTCATTAAGAACGCTCGCTAACGCGTTGCAGTCACGTATTTTAGGGAGAAAGGGACTGGCGACAGGCGACGATTAAGCGAAGGCGGCGCGCCGAAGTCAAGCGGGGCGGCGGCCGGGGCGTAGCCACTCTCGCGATTTTCCGCGCTACGCCGGCACGGCGGTGATGATGACCAGCGCCTGGGCGATGGGCGGCTCGTCGGTCAGCGTGAGGTCGATCCGCGCGGCCATGCCTGGCGGCGTGATGGCCTTGAGCTGGGCAAGGGCGCCACCGGTCAGCACGAGCGTCGGCCGGCCGCTGGCGAGATTGACCACGCCGAGGTCGCGCCAATAGACGCCGCGGCGGAAGCCGGTGCCGAGCGCCTTCGAGCACGCCTCCTTGGCGGCATAGCGCTTGGCGTAGGAGTCGATGCGGTTGGCGCGCCGGTCGGAGCGCTGCCGCTCGACGGGCGTGAAGACGCGGTCGAGGAAGCGGTCGCCGAAGCGCGCGATGGTCCGTTCGATGCGGCGAATGTCGATGAGATCGCTGCCGATGCCGAGAATCATCAGGCGCTGCGCTCGCCCTGCACCGCGGCGCGGCCCTGGTCCATGGCGGCGCGCATGCGCCTAACGGCGCTGTCGAGTCCGCTAAAGATCGCCTCGCCGACGAGGAAATGGCCGATATTGAGCTCGACGATGGTAGGGATGGCGGCGACCGGCCCCACCGTCTCGTAGCTCAAGCCATGGCCGGCGTGGCATTCGAGGCCGATGGCCTCGGCATGTGCCGCGGCGGCGACGAGCCGCTTCAGCTCGCGCGCGCGCGCCGCCCCTGCCGCGTCGCCATAGGCGCCGGTGGGCAGTTCGACCACGGGAGCCCCGAGCGCCTTTGCCATGTCGAGCTGGCGCATCTCGGGATCGATGAAGAGCGAGACACGGATGCCGCCCTCGCCTAGCTTCCCGATGATGGGCGCGAGATGATCGCGCCCGCCGACGGCGTCGAGTCCGCCTTCGGTCGTCACCTCGTTGCGCTTCTCCGGCACGAGGCAGGCGGCGTGCGGCTTGTGGCGCAGCGCGATCGCCAGCATCTCCGCCGTCGCCGCCATCTCCAGGTTGAGCGGCAGGTCGATCTCGCGCGCGAGCCGGTTGATGTCGTCATCGCGGATGTGGCGGCGATCCTCGCGCAGATGCGCGGTGATGCCGTCGGCGCCGGCTTCGATCGCCAGCAGCGCCGCGCGCACCGGATCGGGATGGCGGCCGCCGCGCGCGTTACGCACGGTTGCGACGTGGTCGATGTTGACGCCGAGGCGGAGCGGAGCAGCAGGCATTC
>DASVOY010000088.1:0-2479 GCA_036383115.1 Allostellaceae bacterium | reverse complement strand
AGCCCGCACCCTGCTCGAAGCGCTCGGCGTGCCCTTCGAGTCGCGCGTGCTCAACATGAAGGCCGGCGAGGAGCGCCAACCTGCCTATCTCGCCTCGGCGAGCGCTTCTCGGCCGCGGACGTGCTGTAGGGGACTGCGCTGACCTGGATGACCGGGTTCAAACTCCTGCCCGAGCTTCCCGCGGTCACAGCCTATATCGGCCGGTTAACGCCCGGCCTGCCGTCGCCCAGGTCAGGACGAGCGGCGCGGCGCTGGTCGCGGCGCACGCGGCGTCGGCGTAAGCTCGCCCGCGCGCATCATCTTCGAGTGCCGATCGGCGGCGGTCACTGCCGTGATGCGCTATCGTGGAACCGGCCTGTCATTGCCCCCGTTGCCCAGACGCCGGTGGCCACGGCAGACCCGCGACGAGGAGCGAAGGGAATGGCGGAGCGAATGACCCTCACCATCGGCGGCGATCTCACGGTCTATCGCCTGGGCTTCGGCGCGATGCGCATCACCGGCCCCGGCATCTGGGAATGCCCGCCGGACCGCAAGGCGGTGATCGCCCTGTTGCGCCACGTCGTCGACAGCGGCGTCGATTTCATCGACACGGCGGATTCCTACGGCCCGGCGGTGAGCGAAACCTTGATTGCCGAAGCGCTCCACCCCTATCCCGCGCAACTCGTCATCGCCACCAAGGGCGGGCTCGTGCGCCCGGGGCCGGACCGCTGGGAGCCCGATTGCCATCCCGAGCATCTGCGCGAGGCCTGCGAGGGCAGCCTGAGGCGTCTCAGGCTCGAGCGCATCGATCTCTATCAGCTCCACACCGTCGATCCCAAGGTGCCGCTCGCCGATTCGATCGGCGCGCTGGTAGATCTCCAGCGCGAAGGGAAGATCCGTCACATCGGCGTTTCGAACGTCAACCTGACGCAGTTCGAGGAGGCGCGCCGGCTGGCGACGATAGTCTCGGTGCAGAACCGCTACAACATCGAGGATCGGACGCATGAGGGCGTCGTCGATGCCTGCACTCGCGACGGCCTCGCCTTCATGCCGTGGTATCCGCTCGGCGCCGGCAAGCTGACGGGGGCGCGCAGCCGGCTCAACGACATCGCGCGGCGCCATCACGCGGCGCCGGCTCAAGTCGCGATCGCCTGGCTGTTGCGGCGGTCGCCGATCATGCTGCCGATCCCCGGCACTTCGTCGATCAAGCATTTCGACGAGAACCGTGCGGCGGCGGAGCTCGAGCTGAGCGACGCCGAGTTCGCCGCGCTTGCGGAAGCGTAAAGGAGAGGCCAATGGCCGATCTGCGAGGCCCGGGCTCCTCGATGGAGCACCCCGTCGAGGATGGGCCGGTCGATCTCAACACCGCCGACCGCGATCAGCTCCTGGCGGTGCGCGGTGTCGGCGCGGGGCGGGCGGACCAGATCCTCGCCTGGCGCGAGCAGCACGGTCGCTTCGAGGCGGTGGAGGATCTGCAGCACCTGCCAACCATCGGTCCCGACGGCATGCGCGAGCTGCGCCCCCACTTCAAGGTATGACCGGTAGCCGGCTCAGCAGCTCAGCCCCTTCAGCACCTTCTCGACCGTGTCCTTGAGCTCCGCCGGCCGGAAAGGCTTGGCCAGCGCCGCATCGGCGCCGAAGGCGCGCGCCACGTCGAGGAACATCAGGTTGTGCGAGCTGCCGCCGCCGGACATGGCAATGATCTTCATCTCCGGCGCGACCTCGCGGATCTCGCGGATCGTCTCGATGCCCTCCTTCTGGGGCATGAGAATATCCGTGATCACTGCGTCGGGCTTCATCTCGCCGAGCAACTTCATGCCCTCATAGCCATTCGGCGCCTCGACGATGCGGTGATTGTCCGCGCTGAGCGTCTTCACGATCAGCCGCCGCATCGCCTCGTCGTCGTCAATGACCAGAATCAGCGCCATGGGAAACTCCTCTCGCCTGGGCGTCGTCGGGATGTTGCACCGCTTCGCCGCGCCGATCGTCCAAGGCGTCGCGCAGCGCGTGCGCGAGATCCTCACGGCGATAGGGCTTGCTGAGCAGGACTGTGCTTGCGGCGATCCCGCTGTCGCCGTCGATCTTGGTGCGCGCGAAATCCGAGGTGATGACGATCTTTATGCTGGGCCAGCGCCGCATCACCATTCGCGCCAGCGCCACCCCGTTCATCTCGCCGGGCATGACAATGTCGGTAAACAGCAGGTCGACGCGCGGCTCGGTGTCGAGCAGCGCGATCGCAGCGGCGGCGTGCTCCGCCTCGCGCACGTCATAGCCCAGCGCCCGCGCATGCCGCACCGCGATCCGGCGCATCGCCGGATCATCCTCGACCACTAGGATGGTTTCGCCCGTGTCGTGGGATTGCTGCAGGGCGCGGGGGCGCTCGGCGAGGGCGGTGGCGCGCGGCAGATAGAGCCGGAAACGCGTGCCGGTGCCGGGCTCGCTGTCGACGCCGATATGACCGCCGGATTGCTTGGCGTAGCCAAAGGCGGCGCTGAGGCCG
>DASVOY010000087.1:0-7552 GCA_036383115.1 Allostellaceae bacterium | reverse complement strand
GATCTTGATGGACGTGTTGGTGCCCGGGACCAGGAACGAGCCCGGGAATGAGCCGCCGCCCGGCGCCTGCTGGGCGCTGGCGTCCGGCGCGCCGGCGAGCAGTGCCGCGGCAGCCGTCAGGCTCCCCAGCGCCACCGCGACGTTGAACTTGCGAGTCTTTTTCATCTTACCCCCACAGGTGCGATTTCAATTCTGGAAAGGGAGGGCCCCTTCCTGGGGGGCTAAGTTCGGCCGGATGGCGCTGAAATGACAAGAGGAGTCGGGCGAGAGGGCGGGCGATTGATGATCTGTGTGTCCCGAGGGCAACACCTGGCGGCGAACCAGGCCATGCTTATGCGCGCTTTTGCTGCATTGCAGCAAAGAAGCCCGCGCCGGCCCGTTTGGTCAGAGCCGGGCCAGCGCCGAGACCAGTCGACGTCACGGGTTATGCGACAAGAGAAAGCTGATGTCGTGCGTATCGTGGCTTGCCACCACGCGCACGACTTCGCCGGCCTCGACGACCCTCGGACTGTCGCAAACATGAACCACCTGGCCCCAATGCGACGAGAGCGCGAGAGGGTTGCTGCCCACACGGTGTTCGTCGTCGAGCAACAGGTCGAACCACGTCACCAAGGCGTGACCGGTGCCGCGCGCGGAGACGGCGAGCTCGATCACCTTGCTCTCCGGGACAATGCCGGGGCGGCTGAAGTCGAAACGGAACGCCTCCACCGGCGCTGAGAGCTGGCGGTAGTCGAAGCGGCGCAATTCGGCGGCCGTGCAGCTGAAGCGCGAGAATTCGTTGAAGAGGCTCACATCGAAGCCTGCAGCGCGCCGCACGTGGTCTCTCTGGTGCAGCGTCGGGCTGTCGACGAGCATCGCATGGATCACACCGGCACGCGGCACCACGGCCGCGCCTTCCGCCACGAGCTCGGTCAAGGCGTGGGCAAGGGTACGGACAATCCCTTCGCCGAGCAGCACTTCGTCGACGATTTCCGAGATGAGCACGTCGACCTTGCGCGGCAGGTCGTGGCCCACACGCAGCTCGATCGAGCGCTTCGGGATTACGGTGATGCGGTGGTCCAAACCGTTCGACCGCACGATCTCCCGTGCCTTGGCGGCGAGCACCGGCTCGGCCTCGCAGGCAAACACATGGCCCGCGCCGGCGCGCGCCGCCATCATGGCGAGCAGCCCGCTTCCGGTGCCGATGTCGAGAACGAGAGCGCCGGGCTCGACGGCTTTCCGGATGGCGGCGTCATAGGCGGCGTTCCGCGCCTCGTCGCCGAGCATGAGGAAATGCCATTGCGGCACGCGTGCTCGCAGGAGCTTTCCCAGGGCGGCCCGTGCGGCCATGTTCTCCGCGTCGAGCGCCACGCCGCGGCGCAGGGCCTCGATCGCCGTCTCGGTATCGCCCGCTTTGAGTGCGCTCATGCCGAAATCAATTTGTGCCGCGGCGTCCTGTGGCCGGCTCTCGGCGAGACGACGGTGTTCCTCGAGCGCCGCCGCAGGCTGTCCCGCTAACTGAAGGGCGTGGGCCAGCCCGCGGCGTGCCGCCGCCAGGGTCGGCGCTTGGGCAACGGCGTCGCGATAGCGGTGGATGGCCGCGGCGGCGTCGCCCGCGAGCACATGCAGGTTCCCCATCTCGACCAGCACGTCGACATCCGCCGGGCCGGCGGCGACGAGAGGTGCCATCTCGGCCAGTGCCGCATCATATCGGCCAAGCGCCTTGTAGGCGGTGGCAAGGTTTACGCGCAGCGGCCGGTGGTCGGGACGCAGGGCCACAGCGCGCGCATAGATCTCCGCTGCTTCGCCAAAGCGCTTGAGCTGGATATAGCTGGTGCCGAGGTTGCTCAGGATGTCGCCGGAAGACGGCTCGAGTACGGCGGCACGCGCCAGCCGTTCGGCTGCATCAGTCGGCCGCCCCTGAAGCAACGCCACGACCCCAGCCAACGCGAGAGCCTTGGCGTGATCAGGTCGATGGGCGAGGATCTCGTCGCAGACCGCTGCTGCCCGCTGCAACTCGCGCCCCTGGAAATAGGCGACGGCGCGCTGAAACGGGTCCTTCACATGCCACTCCTCGCCGGGTGCCGCGCCGCCGGCGGCTCCAGCACTCGATTTTCCATACGTCACCCGCCATCACAGTGCAAGGAGCTGCTCATCAAGCGATGGAGCCCTGATCGTTGCCGCTCCGGCGGCGGGGCGAGGGCGTGGCCGCGGGATTAGCGTGGCGGCGCCGCGACGATTCCTTTAGGGTCTCATCCGTCCCGGCGGCACCACACTGTCAATGATCCCGAACTTCCCCGCATCGCCCGCGACCGATCGCCTCGCCGAGATCGAGGCGGCCCTACGGCGCGCCACCAAGCAACGGCCACGCGATGCAGCGGCGCATTTCCGCCTGGGCCTGCTGCAGCATCAGCAGGGGCGGCTCACCGAGGCGGAGCGCTGCTATCGCACCGCGCTGCGCCTGAGCCCCGACAACGCCGACGCGCTCAACAATCTCAGCCTCGTGTTGGAGCTGCGCGGCGACCTGGCAGAGGCCGAGGCGCTGCTGCGTCGCGCGCTCGTTGTACAGCACAAGAACGGATTGCTGCAGTGCAACCTGGCGCGGCTGCTGCTGGGGCAAGGCCGCCTCGAGGAGGCCGCGGCGATCTTCGCTCGCGCCGCCGATCTGCCCGAGGCGGCGGCGGCCGCGCAATACGGGCTCGCCACCGTCCGCCAGCGGCAGCAGCGCTCCGCGGAGGCAGAGACGCATTACCGCGCGGCGCTGGCGCGCGAGCCGCGCTTCGTCGACGCCCTCAACGACCTGGGCATCCTGCTGCGCCACACCGGCCGCGACGCCGAGGCCGAGGAATCGTTCCGCCGCGCCATCCGGCTGCGCCCGGATTTCGCGCCTGCCCATCGCAATCTCGGCGTCCTGCTGCTCGACCGCGAGCGGCTCGACGAGGCCGCCGCCGCCTTCGAGCGCGCCCACCGCCTGCAGCCCGATGTTGCCGACAGCCATTACTATCTTGGCGCCGTCGCCCGCGAGCGATATCAGCGCGAGGCGGCGGAAGCGGCCTTCAATCGCGCGGTCACCCTCGACCCGCGCCATGCCGCGGCGCTGAGCATGCTCGGCGTCATGCGGCAAGAGGTGGGGCAGCTGGCCGAGGCGGAGCAGATGTTCCGGCGCGCGGTCGCCGCCGACCCTGCCTATATCGAAGCCCGCATCAATCTCGGCGCAGTCCTGTCGAGGCAGCGCCGCGACGCCGAAGCGCTCGCGCTCGCCGAGGAGGTCTTGGCGCTGGCGCCCAATTCGGCGGAAGCGGTGAACAACCGCGGCACGCTGTGGGAGGTCGAGGCCAATTTCGAGCCGGCGCTCGCCTGGTACGAACGCGCCCTCGCCATAGACCCGCTGCACCCGGATGCCAATTTCAACCGCGGCCGGCTGCTGCTGCATCTCGATCGCTGGGCCGAGGGCTGGGAGGGTTATGAGTGGCGGCTCAAGAACAAGCGACAGAAGCGCGCCTTCTTCCGCTCGGTGATGTGGGATGGCAGCCGGCTCGAGGGCAAGACGCTCGTTCTCCACGCCGAGCAGGGCCTGGGCGACACGATCCAGTTCTGCCGCTATGTGCCGCTGGCGGCGCAGCGCGGCGGCACGGTGATACTGGCAGTCCAACCGCCGCTGCGCCGACTGCTCGCCGAGCTGCCGGGGGTCTCGAGCTGCCACGATGTCGGCGGCGCGCTGCCGCATTTCGACTTTCTCATGCCGCTCGCCAGCCTGCCCCGCCTCTTCGATACGACGCGCGCGACGATTCCGTCGCCCGGAGGCTATCTTCGTGCGTCGGAGGAGGCCGTGGCGCGCTGGCGCGCCAAGCTCGCCGCGCCGGGATCGGCGCTTCGCATCGGGCTGGCCTGGGGCGGCAATCCCGAGCAATCCAACGACCGCAACCGTTCGGCGACGCTTGCCGCCTTCCTGCCGCTGCTCGAGGTGCCGGGCACTCAGTTCTACAACCTGCAGGTCGGGCCGCGTGCCGCCGAGCTCGGCCAGCACCGACTGGGCGACCGGCTCGTCGACATTGCCCCGGGACTCAGCGATTTCGCCGAGACCGCAGCGGCGATGACAGCGCTCGACCTGGTGATCACGGTGGATACCTCGGTGGCGCATCTCGCCGGCGCGCTCGGCCGGCCCGGCTGGGTGGCGCTGACCTTCCTGCCCGACTGGCGCTGGCATCGCTCCGGCGCCGACAATCCGTGGTACGGCAGCCTGAGGCTGTTCCGCCAGCCGAGGCGCGGCGACTGGGCGAGCGTCGTGGCTGAGATCGGCGCGGCACTGCGGCAGAGGGCCGATGGGCAGGGACCGCCTCAATCCTTGGCCCCTGCGGTGCGCTCGTCAGCCCCTGATCCGACCGGCTGATCGCCGGAAGCGCCGGCGAACGAGCGGCAGCCATGGCCCCGATGCGCTCACTTCAGGTCACGGATGAAGGCCATCCAGTTGTCTTTGGGCGAGGCGCAGGCGGCGATGTCGGGCCGCCCCGTGGCGACCAGCGTCAGCCCACTGAACTGCCACAGCTTGCGCCATTTCCCGATGTCGTACAGGGCCTGCTCGCGCACCCGGCGCTCGATGCGTCGATGCACATAGGCGCGACCCAAGGTCAGGTAGACCGCCACGCCCGCCGCCACCGCCGCCAGTCCCGGCGCCGCCCCCCAGCGCCACCACAGGAGAGCCGCGATGAACAGGAAAGCGTAGGCCCAGATATTGCCGTCCGCCTCGACCGTCACCGGGCTGTCGATGTGATTGAGCGTCCGAGGCACGATGCGGATCTCGACCTTGCCGTCGGTCACGAGCCGCCGCAGCGCCGCAAGGAGCTCGCCCGCGCCCTCCGGCGGTGGCGGGGATCGGCGGAGATCGGTTGCGGCATCCATGGTCACCGGGAACATAGCCCTTATCGAGCGGCGTCGGCAATCGACGGGAGGCCGCGGCATGGCATCGCCGGCTGGCCTTTTTCGCTCGCCCGGCGGCCGCTATTATTGGCGCGGCGATCTGCCTTCAGATGCCCGTCGGGGACAGCACATGAGCTATATCGGCTATTACATCAATCTGGATCGAAGCCGTGACAGAAGGGCGCGGATCGAGGCGCAGCTGGCGGAGCACAACCTCGGCCACGTCTACACCCGCTTCAGAGCCGCGGACGGCAACAGCCTTAACCTGCCGAACCCGCATCTCGAGAAGGGCGAGATGGGTTGCCTTACCTCGCATTACCTGCTGATGAAGAAGAACGTCGAGCGGGCGGAGCATCTGCATGTGGTCGAGGACGATGTCCTGTTCTCGCGCCACGTCGACAATGTCATCCGAGCCACGATTGCCGGCGGAGAGTTGGCGCGATACGACATCATCTTCACTGACACCTATATCCCGATAAACGTCGACGCCTTCCGCATGTACAAGGAGCTCTACGACAGGAGCGTGGTTCGCGACACCGACGGAAACATCGCCAACGTCGCCTTCAGCGTCATCGATTTGGCAGGCCGGCTCTTCGCCACGACGTCGTCCTACCTCGTCAACGGCAAGTCCATCCGCAAGCTCTACAACGTCTATACAAAGGAGATCATGAACGGGCCGCGCGTGCCGATCGATCTCCTCATCCGCAACAAGGCCGCAGAGGGCATCATCAAGGTCGGGTGCATATTTCCCTTCATTACTTCCGTGTGGCTCGGGCATAGCGTCGACACTACCATCGACGACAGGAAGGCCATCGGGCGGCACGATGGCTTCACGGTGTTGGCGGGAGATATCGCCAGGCAATCCTTCTTTGTCGAGGCCAGCTTGAGCAAATTGCGCGACCACGTGGCGTTGTACCTCTCTCTGCCGACGGAAGACGCTCATCATCGGCTACTCACCGATGTCCTGAGTTTCTCTCTCACGGACAAATATCGCGCGATCTGATCGCGGCATGGGGCGAAAGTTATCGCCCTGAAGTTGCCCCAATCTTTCCCAGCCATCGCTTAGCGCGCGTCATACCGGGCCACGTTCGCAGCGCCATAGTAGCGCTCCCTGGGCTCGTTGGAGGATGCCAAGGGAACGATTTCTGCAAACCGCCGCATATGTCGCGGCTGGCTTCAGTCTTGATTCGAAGGCTATCCACCGGCCACCACCTCCGGACGCCTTGGCGGAATGACGGCAAGTGTCGACCTGACCGATGACGAAGCGCGAGGCGATGATCGCCTTGCTGACCGAGGCGATCCAGGGCAGCCGCTTCACGCTGTCGCCGCGCGTGCAGCGCTGGAAGCGGCGAAGCGCAAAGAAGCACCGCCCTGCCTCTCGCTGCCGGTATCACGAGACCGGCAGCGGGTCCGCCTTCGTTCCGAACGTCGGCATCCTCAAGCGGTCGATACGCGCCAGAACGTCCGGTGAGCGTCCCAGCCGGGCGAACGGGTAGTGGCCATCGCGGCTGACCAGTACCGCCTGACCGGGATAGATCGGCAACGCGATCCATTCCGGATGGGTGTCGAGGAAGTCGCAGACCGCTTCGGTGACGCCCCAAGGGTATCTCAGGCAGTCATTGACAACGATGGTGGCCGACGCCCGGCACCGTTGAGCGACATACTCCAGCGACCGTTGGCACGAATCATAAACCACCACATCGATGTGGGCGAAACTGATATCCTGAACCACAGCAAGCTTGTCCGACTCGGGGAAGACGCCCGTAAGGACGGTCACGTTGCTGCGCTTACTCGCCAGCCGGGACATGACTTCCTCTCCATCCACGCGCGAGAAGGTGTCGGCGAGGAAGAACTTCGCGTCCGGCTGACAATTCATGAGGTGAATGGCCGAGCCGCCCCGGTGCACGCCGACTTCGAGAATGTTGCCGCCAGGCTCGGACATCCGGCACAGCTGCCAGAGATTGGCCAGGCGGGGCGTGTCGAATTGCGTGATGTGCTTTATCTCGCGGACGGAGCGCTGAAAGCTCGCGTCGTGAACGATGTCGAGGAATTGCGGAACCGCCGGTACCTGGATCAGCTTCATCCGCTGCGCGGCCACCTTGGCCTTCCTGACGGTGAAGACGACCGGGTCGGGCAAGGCGGATTTGATGGCGTCTTTCGCTCTCGTCCAAACTGATCGCCCAGACCGGGTCACGTGGACGCGCTGCTGCTTTCGGTGGAACTTGGCCGAGTGAATGGGCTTGCTACCTGGCAGCGTTGTGTTCATCAACATTACCGTGGCGGGAACGATGGTGCTTGGCAGGAGAGGAAAACGAGGGGCAAAGCTGTCGGTTCTAATCGTCGATTCCAAGTAGAACGGTTGTCGGGGAACCAACTGCAGAATGCAGTGCTGCGCGCGCGATTGGCGAACCTCGCTCGACGAGCGCCCATCATCGGATGAGGGCCGAGCCGCATGACACGGCTGGAGATGATGGCTAGGCCATCCCCGAAGGGCCTTAGCGTCGCCGCAGCGGCTTCAACTACAGAAGGCCGGTCTGACCGGGCAGGCTGCTCCGATCGCCGCGAAAGGGAACGCCGGGACCATCGACCGGCGCTCCGGGCTCGACTACGTTCCCGGCGACGATCCCTCCCCGCAGCCCGGCGATCGACGACGGCA
>DASVOY010000086.1:0-2561 GCA_036383115.1 Allostellaceae bacterium | reverse complement strand
AGATCGCGGCGGGCCGAAAGGTTGAGCACCATTGCGGCGCCCTCCGCACCCGACGGCAGGGCCGCGCCGAACGCAAGCAGCGCCTCGCCGGGCCGTACCGCATCGGCCTCCAGCCGCAGCGCCGCCCGCGGCGCATAATGCGAGGCGAGCATCCCGGGCGCGCGGGGAGCCCGTTCATCCGTTCCGGACTCGCTCACCACTGCGACACTGCGCCCGAGCGCGCGCTCGATGGCGGCGCGCGGAACGCCGCCCGGGCGGAGCAGCGCAACGGTGTCGCCGAGGCACGCGACGATCGTGGATTCGAGGCCGACCGGCGTCGGCCCGTCATCGAGCACGAGGTCGATGCGGCCGGCGAGATCCGACAGCACGTGATCGGCGGTGGTGGGCGAGACGTGGCCGGAGCGGTTGGCGGATGGTGCGACCACCGGCCGCCCGAGCGCCGCCAGCAGGGCCTGTGCGGTCCGGTGCGCCGGCACCCGCAGCGCGATGGTGTCGAGACCTGCAGTCGCAAGGTCGGCCACCGGGCAGCTGTCCCGCTCCGGCAACACCAGCGTCAGTGGTCCGGGCCAGAATGCGGCCGCGAGCCGCTCGCTGTTTGCCTCGAATGCCGCGAGTGCGCGCGCGGCTTCAATAGCCGGCACATGCGCGATCAACGGATTGAAGGCTGGTCGGCCTTTTGCCGCATAGAGTTTGGCGACCGCGGCAGCATTTGTCGCGTCCGCCCCAAGCCCGTAGACGGTTTCGGTCGGGAACGCGACCAGGCCGCCGGCGGCGAGGATGCGCGCGGCCTCCTCGATCGCGCCGCGGTCGGTTGCGGACAGGCGCTGCGCCACGCTCAGGCGGCCTTGGCGGCCGCCGTGACGGCGAGCCAGTCGAGGCTCTTCTCGTCCTCGATCGCCTGCAGGCGGGCAAACACGCGCTCCATCTCACCCGCGCCGCAGTGGCGGGTGAGCAGCATGAACCGTTCGCGCAAGCCCGCCTCATCGAGCGGGTTCTCGGGCGTGCCCTTGAACGTGTCGACGGTCTTCGTCAGCACGCGGCCGTCCTTGAGCTCGACCTGCACCTCGGCGCGGAGCGTCGCATGATCGTGCGGACCGGAGGCGAGCCCGATGGTCACCCGCTCGGTCAGGGAACGGATGGCGGGATCGTTGAGCCCGCTCTCGTCGTAGCTGCGCGGGTCGCGCGGATCGCGGTAGTGCGCAAGCGCGACACTGAACGGGATCGAGTACTGGCTCATCATCACGTCCTTCGGACGCGGGATGTTGTTGACCTTCGCCATCTTCTCGTTGCCGGCGATGCGCACCGCCGCGACATCGGCGCCGCCAAAGCCGTGCTCGGCGCGCAGGTCGAGGATCGCCTGCACCGAGGTATGCGCCGAGATATGGCAGGCGAAGCGCTTCATCAGGATGCTGCGGCTGACGAACGTCTCGCCGAGACCACGGGTCAGCTCGGCCTCGTCGACGTCGCGGCAAAAGACGCGCAGAAAACCGAACTCGCCCTCGATCACGCTGGTGGGGCCGGAGAAGCCGTCGGCCGCGAGGCTCGCGGCGAGCACGCCGCTCTCCGCGCCGCGGCCGAGATGCAGCCGCTTCACCATGGCGCCGGTACCGGACTTGGCGAATTCGAGGAGCCCACAGGAGAGCGAGCCCGCGATGCCGAGCGCATTCGCCATCGTGGCGGCGTCGAAGCCCAGGAGCTTGCCGACCGCGATCGCGCCGCCGAACGGACCGGTGGTGCCGGGCGCGTGAAAGCCGCGCGCCTCGTTGGTGTGCTTGGTGGCGCGGCCAATGCGGATCATCACCTCGGCGCCGGCCACGAAGGCGGTGAGGAGATCGCGGCCGGAGAGCCCGCGCTCCTGCGCGACTGCGAGCCCGGCCGAGAGCAGGATCGCGCCCGGATGGACGCCGGAGCCCGGGCTGGTCAGGTTGTCGAGCTCGAAGGCATGCGCCAGCGCGCCGTTCGCAAACGCGGCCGCCTGCGCCTGCACGAGCGGACCGCCGCGGCCGAGAATGCGGCTCTTGCCGCCCGGCCCGGAGCGGCGCGCCTGCGCGACGATCATCTGGCTCCAGGGCAGGTCGTAGCCGAACACGATCGTGCCGACCGTGTCGGTGAGGGTATTCCTGGCACGGCGTACGACGTCGGCGGGCACGTCGTCGAGGCGCAGCGTGGCAGCGTATTCGGCAAGCCGCAGGGTCTCGTGGGCCACGGCGTCAACCTCGGATTTTTCGGCCTGTCAGGCGGGTTTCTGGCGTGTTCGGCAAGGGAACGGCACGGTCCTAGCACCCCGCGCGGCGGCCCGCCATCCGCGCTTGCGGCCCTGGAAGCCCTTGGCTATATAGCCCCCACCAGCGCATGTCCCGGCGACGCGGACAGCATCGGAGCGTGGCTCAGCCTGGTAGAGCACCTCGTTCGGGACGAGGGGGTCGCAGGTTCAAATCCTGCCGCTCCGACCATTTTTCCCATGATTTTTTCGATTTCTGATTGGCTGCAGACGGCTCAACCACAGTTTCAACCACAGCTTCAGCGGCAGAAATCGACTTGCCGGCCTTCGCATAGCCAAT
>DASVOY010000085.1:0-1902 GCA_036383115.1 Allostellaceae bacterium | reverse complement strand
CGAAATCTTCGCCTTCATGCCAGCATCATCGGCGTTGCCATGAGCCGAAGATAGTGACCCGGGCCGCGCCGCTCTATCCGGCGAAGGCCGGCCAATTCGCGGTGCCGTCCTACATCTCGTCGCCGATGAGATCGGTGAATGGCTGCCAGGTCTGGCCGTCGAAACGCACCAGCCGCATCTGCTTGATGGGGCGATAGTCGGTCGGGCTGGTGTGGATGGCGACGCCCGGCAGCAGCATCGGCAGCTCCAGCCGGTCGATATTGGCCGCCTGGCGCATGATGTTGTCGCGGCTGAGATCGTCGCCGCACTGCTTCAGCACATGCACCAGCGTCATCGCCAGATTGTAGCCGAGGACGTTGTAGTAGTCGGCGACATTGGCGTCGGGATTGTACCGCTTCATCCAGGCGAGCCAGTCGCGGTACGCGGGATCGTCCTGCCACTGCGTGTCGGTTGGGTCCTTGTAGTAGCGCGCGGTGATGATGCCGATCGATTTCTCGAGGCCGGCGGGCTCCAGCACGGCGCCCACGGCGCTGCCCACCGTGTTGAGGAAATGCAGCGGCCGCCAGCCGATATCGTAACTCTTGCGGATGGCCTGCGCGGCGAATTTCGGCCCGGCGATGTCGACGAAGACGTCGGCGCCCGACGATTGCAGCGTGACGATCTGGGAGTCGACGGTGGGATCGGTCACCTCGTAGCTCGCTTCCGCCACCACCATCGCCGCGTAGCGCTCGGCGAGGCCTTCCCTGAGCCCCGCGACGTAATCCTTGCCGTAATCGTCGTTCTGGTAGAGCACGGCGATCCTGGCGTCGGGCTTGTGCTCGCGGATGTACCGGCCGTAGATGCGCGCCTCGGTCGCGTAGCTGGGCTGCCAGCCCATGGTCCAGGGGAAATGCCGGGGATCGGCCCATTTGCTGGCGCCGGTGGCGACGAAGAGCTGCGGCACCTTGCGCTCGTTCAAATAGCGCTGGATCGCCGTGTTGGTCGCGGTGCCGAGCGGGCTGAAGATGAAGGCAACCTGCTCCTGCTCGACCAGCTTGCGCGTCTGCTCGACCGTCTTGGGCGGGCTGTAGGCGTCGTCGAGGCTGATGAGCCGGATCTTGCGGCCGTTCACTCCGCCCTGCTCGTTGAGCATCTTGAAGTAGGCGAGCTCGGCCAGCCCGTCGGCGCCCCAGGCCGAGGCCGCGCCGCTGTACGGCATGGTCTGGCCGATGATGATCTCGCTGTCGCTGACCCCCGGCGCGGCGCGCTTGCCCGCAGCGCCGGCGGGCATGGCCGCCGCGACGAGAACGAGCAATGCCGCAAGCAGAAACGGCGCCATCTCCCGGCGCGGCACATCGGGCACGTCAGGCATGCTGCACCTCCCGCGAGCGCGGGGCCGGCCCCTGCGGGCGTGCCGTCTTGGGCCAGCCGCGGCGAAGCTCGCACCGGCTAGCCTACACTCACCACGGCTACGGACAAAGCTCGCGCCGAGCAGCGGCACTGCCCGCAACAGGGCCGAGGCGGATCACGCTGAGCGGCGCCGGCGGGCCAATGACTGCTTGAGGTCGAATGTGAAGGCGCCCATGACGATGTTGACGTTGACGCCATCCGCGGAAAGCGGCAGCAGGAGCAGGTCGAAATCCAGGAACTCCTTGCCGAGCCAGCCGGCGCCGCCGAAGGTGCGCAACGGCACGCGCTCGCGGGCGACGGTGCGAAACGCCGCGAGCACCGACTTCGTCGCGGTGGGGCCAGCGCCGGCGAAGCTCTCGCGGATCGTCTTCCCGGTGCTGTCGCTCAGGAAATATTGGGTCACCAGCGTACCGACCAGCCGCAAGCGGAAATCAGCGAGACGCGGCAGAACATCGGCGAGCACGATCCAGCCGAGATGCGCCTTCATCTCGATGGGGTCGATGTCGGCGCGCG
>DASVOY010000084.1:0-14242 GCA_036383115.1 Allostellaceae bacterium | reverse complement strand
ATAGGCCGAGGCGGCGCCCGGCCCGCCGTTGAAGGCATAGGTGATCGGCCGCCGCGCCGCGTCGGAGACGCCGTCGCGCAGGAACGCTACGTAGAAGATGTCGGCCTGCTTCTCGCCCTTCTCGTCGCGCAGCGGCAGCGTGCCCGCGGTCGCGGTATAGGCGATCTCCTCGCCGCCGAGCCGCAGCTTGTGATGCGTGACCGCATCGGCCGGCAGAAGCTGCACCGGTGACGCCGGCGCGTGCTTCGCCGCCGCGTCGGGCGCAGGCTTGTCCTCGGCGCGCACCGGCGCGGCGAACCAGAGAAGCGACAGCAGGACGGCGAGGGTCGAGGCGAAACGGCGGGACAGGAGATCCATTGGCGACCTCGCTCAGGGAGGAGACACCAGACTAACGGCGGCGCATGGCTCCGGCTATCCCGAAGCAGCGCTGCGCGAGGCAAGCGGCCAGCCTCGCCTATCTTCTATGCGCCCGATGCTGATCGCCCGGTCACTCCGCCGGCCGCATCGCCTCGAGCGGGGAGGTGCAGGCGGGGCAGCGCGTGGCCTGGAGCGGGACCGTGGTGATGCAGTAGGGGCAGCTTCGCGTTGTCGGCGTCGGCGGCGCCGGCTCTCGCCGCAGCCGGTTGATGCCGCGCACCAGCAGAAAGATCGCCAAGGCGACGATGACGAAGTCGATGACCGTGTTGATGAAGGCACCGTAATTGATCGTGGCCGCCCCAGCTGCCTTCGCGTCGGCGAGCGATCGGTAGGAACCGCCGGAAAGATTGATGAACAGGTTCGAGAAGTCGACTTTGCCAAGAGCGAGCCCCAGCGGCGGCATGAGGATGTCGCTGACGAAGGATGTCACGATCTTGCCGAAGGCCGCGCCCACGACCAAGCCAACGGCAAGGTCCACGACATTGCCGCGCATCGCGAACTCGCGGAACTCCTTCCACATCTTGCTCTCCTCCGACGCCCGAAGCGCCATGCCATGCTGGCGCAAGCCCCGCTGAGCGCACAACCCCATGGATGTCCCGGGGACGGCAAGGGTGCAAAATCCCCGGCATCGTGCGGGGCACGGCGTCCTTGATCGCGCTCGCCATCATCGCGCAGCCGGTGCCGCAGCTCCAGATGATCTTTGCTATGGTTTCCGCCCCGAGGGCAAGCCGCGGCAGAAATAACCGAATCCCGCCCCCGGCCGCTTCGGCTATGTTAAAAGGGTGTATGGAAAGGCGGCACGGCAGCAGCTGGGGGCAAGTGCAGCGTTGACGATGCAACCGGCGATACGCGGCAGGGTGTTCCGCCGCACCGCGCTGCCGGGCGCGAGCGGCCTGCCGGTGTGGATGCGACGGCTGGGCACCATCGCCATCGGATGCACGATCCTCGCGGTGGTGCTGTTCGGCATCTCGCTCGCCGAATACGTCGAGGGCGCCATCGCCCGTCCGCTGGCGCTCGCCCTCATCATCTTTGCCGCGGGCTGCGGCCTCGTCTCGCTGGCGGCGCGCCGGGTGCATGCGGCGCTCGCCGGCCGGGTCGATCTCCTCGGCCAGGCGCTCGAGGCCTCGCCCAACGCCCATCTCATCGTCGCGCCCGACGGCTCGGTCGCCTACGCCAATGCCGCGTTCAACCGCTTCTTCCCCGAGCTCGCCGGGCCGCCGCTCGAGGCCATCGCGCGGCGCTTCGCCGAGGACCAGGAATCCGCGGCCGAATTCCTGCGCTTGCGGCAGGAAGTGGCGCGGACGGGGCGGGCGAGCGGCGGGCTGGCGCTCGGCTACGGTGGCGGCTCGACCGCGTGGTTCAACCTCTCGGCGCATCTCCTCGCCGGGCGCCCGGGCTACGGGCTCTGGAGCTTCGAGGACGTCACCGCGCGGCACGAGATGGAGCAGGTCATCCACGACGAGCAGATGAAGCTCGCCGACTTCCTCGACAACGCGCCGACCGGCTTCTATTCGGTCGATGGCGAGGGGCGCTTCCTCTTCGTCAACCAGGCGCTTGCCGATTGGCTCGGCGCCTCGCCGGGCGAGCTCGTCGACGGCGGCGCGCGGCTCCAGGATTTCCTCGTCGGCGAGGTGCCCGCCGGCAGCCCGCCGCATGCGCCCTTCGAGGGCGGCGCCGCCGGCGCAGCGCGCGGCGAGGTGGTGCTGCGCGGCCGCCGGGGCCGCGTCGTCTATGCCTCGATCAGCCAGAGCGTGGTGACGGTCGGCGACAGCCTGCGCACCCGGTCGGTGGTGCGCGACCTGACGCCGGAGCGCGAATGGGAAGAGGCGCTGCGCCTGTCGCGCCAGCGCTTCCAGCGCTTCTTTGCCAACGCGCCGGTCGGCATCGCGCTGCTCGACCGGACGGGGCGGCTCGAGGAGGCGAACCGCGCGCTCGGCGATCTCTTCGGCGCGCCGCCGGCCGACCTCATCGGCAAGACGCTGGTCGGCTTCCTCTCGCCCGAGAGCCAGGGCGAGGTGGCGGCGAAGCTCGCCGCGGTGGCGGAAGGGCGGCCCTTCGCGCGCCCGGTCGAGATCCGCCTCGCCGGTCCGCGCGACAAATCCGCCTCGCTCTTCGTCAGCCGCCTCGGCGCCGCCGAGGAGGGCGAGGCCGGCGTCATCCTGCACTTCATCGACACCACCGAGCAGAAGAGCCTCGAGGCGCAATTCGCGCAGTCGCAGAAGATGCAGGCGGTGGGCCAGCTCGCGGGCGGCGTGGCGCATGACTTCAACAATCTGCTCACGGCGATGATCGGTTTCTGCGACCTGCTGCTGCTGCGCTTCCGGCCGGGCGACCCGTCCTTCGCCGACATCATGCAGATCAAGCAGAACGCCAACCGCGCGGCCAACCTCGTGCGTCAGCTGCTGGCGTTCTCGCGCCAGCAGACCCTGCAGCCGCGCGTCCTCAACATCACCGACGTGCTGGCGGAGCTGTCGCACCTGCTGCGCCGGCTCATCGGCGAGAACATCGAACTCAAGGTCGTGCATGGCCGCGACCTCGGCCTCGTCAAGGTCGACCAGGGCCAGCTCGAGCAGGTGATCATCAACCTCGCCGTCAATGCACGCGACGCCATGCCCGGTGGCGGCACGCTCACCATCCGCACCGCCAACGTCGCGAGCGAATACTCCATGCGGCGCGGGCATGAGGTGATGCCGCCCGGGGAGTATGTGCTGGTCGAGGTGACCGACACCGGCATCGGCATTCCCAAGGAGAACCTCGCCCGCATCTTCGAGCCGTTCTTCTCGACCAAAGAGGTGGGCTCGGGCACCGGCCTCGGCCTCTCCACCGTCTATGGCATCGTCAAGCAGACCGGCGGCTTCGTCTTCGTCGACAGCGAGCCGGGCAGGGGCGCCGCCTTCTCGATCTTCCTGCCGCGCCATGCCGGTGGCGAGGCAGGCGCCGCGGCGCGCACCGATCTCGGCGAGGGGCCGACGACGCGCGACCTGACCGGCGCCGGCACCGTGCTTCTCGTCGAGGACGAGGATCCCGTGCGCCTCTTCAGCGCCCGGGCGCTGCGCAACAAGGGCTACAAGGTGATCGAGGCGAAGAGCGGCGAGGCCGCGCTCGAGGTCATCACCGCCGGCAGCGAGAAGGTCGAGCTCCTCATCACCGACGTGGTGATGCCGCGGATGGACGGGCCCAATCTGGTCAAGCGCGTGCGCGAGCTCTTCCCGGACATGAAGGTCATCTTCATCTCCGGCTACACCGAGGACGCCTTCCGCAAGCGCCTCGACCACGACACCGACATCCACTTCCTGCCCAAGCCCTTCAGCCTGAAGCAGCTCGCCGGCAAGGTGAAAGAGGTCATGCTGTCGGGGCCGGGGTGAGGCTCCGTCGCGGGATCGGCGCCGGAGGGCGCAGCCGCGCTGCTGTCAGAAATCGTGAGTGGGGGCGGCGACATCAGTCACGCCCCCTTGATCTGGACACCGCTGCACCGCCGCAGCTTACGGGCTGATCGACGCGGAGCTGGCGGATGTGAAGGTGCTGCTGCGCGCGGGCTGCGAGCGGGAGGACGCGGCGGGGAACTCGAGCTCAGCAACACCCCTTGAACCGACCCTTCTCGACGGCGTAGCGCGCGTTCTGACGCTCCCGGAAGAATTCCTCATAGGTCATGATCGGCTTTTCCGGGTGAAAGGCCCGTCGATGCTCCACGTAGGTCTGGTAGTCGGGAACGCCGACCATCAGGCGGGCGGTGGTGGCCGCCCAGTGGTAGAGTGTCCGGAGACTAGTCATCGCTCCCCCCTGCCGCGGCGCCGCCCGCACCGACCTCGATCGCGGTGATCTTCGGGGTGCCCAACGCGTTGCGGATACTGATCAGGCCATAGATTACGGTCGCCACGACGATCGCGGCGAACACGAAAGCCAGGGTCGCATCGAGATAGTCGTTGAAGATGACTCGATTCATCTCGGCCAACGTCTTGGCCGGGGCGAGCACCTGGCCGGACGCCACGGCCTGGCCGAACTTCAGCGCGTGGCTGACGAATCCGACCGTGCTATCCGTGCTGAACACCTTCTCCAGGCCGGCCGTCACCGTGCATACGACCAACCACGCGGTCGGCACGATGGTGACCCAGGCATACCGCGTGCGCTTCATCTTGAAGAGCACCACGGTGCACAGCATGAGCGCGATGGCTGCCAGCATCTGGTTGGCGGTGCCGAACAGCGGCCACATGGTCCAGATTCCGCCCAGCGGATCGATCACGCCCGTATACAGGAAATAGCCCCATAGCGCGCACGCCAGGGCCGAGCCGATGAGGTTGTTGGTCCAGGACCTGGTCTCCTTGAAGGCCGGGATCGCGTTGCCGACGAGATCCTGGATCATGAAGCGGCAAACGCGCGTGCCGGCATCGACCGTCGTCAGGATGAACAGCGCCTCGAACAGGATGGCGAAGTGGTACCAGATCCCCATCATGAGCTTGCCGCCCAGGAACCCGGACAGGATGGCCGCCATGCCGACCGCGAGCGTTGGCGCACCGCCGGTACGCGACAGGAGTGTCGTCTCGCCCACATCGTGCGCCATCTGGGTCAGCATGTCGGGCGTCACGGCGAAGCCCCAGGCAGAGATCACCTGGGCCGCGTGGTCGGCGGTGGTGCCGATCAGTCCGGCCGAGCTGTTCATGGCGAAATAGACGCCCGGATGGATCACCGTGGCGCCGATCATGGCCATGATGGCGACGAATGACTCCATCAACATGGCGCCATAGCCGATGAAAGGAATCTGCTTCTCGTTCTCGATCATCTTCGGCGTGGTGCCCGACGCGATGAGCGAATGCCAACCGGACACCGCGCCGCAAGCGATGGTGATGAACAGGAACGGGAACAGGCTGCCGGCCCACACCGGACCCGAGCCGTCGATAAAGCGCGTCACGGACGGCATCTGCAGATCGGGACGGACGATGAGAATGCCGATCGCCAGCAGGAACATCGTGCCGATCTTGAGGAAGGTCGAGAGATAGTCGCGCGGCGCCAGCAAGAGCCACACCGGCAACACCGAGGCAACGAAGCCGTAGCCGATGATGATCAGCGCCAGCGACGTGCCGGGGAGGTTGAAATATGCGGCGAGCGCGGGCGTTTCAGCGACCGTCCGCCCGTAGAGCAGAGCCGCCAAGAGCAGCACGACGCCGATGATCGACATCTCCGCAATGCGGCCCGGCCGGATGAAGCGGCTGTAGACGCCCATCAGGAGCGCGATGGGGATCGTGCAGAACACGGCGAACGTACCCCAGGGGCTGCCCTTCAAAGCGTTGACCACGACGAGCGCGAGCACCGCGAGGATGATGATGCAGATGAGCAGCACGCCGATGCCGGCGATGGCTCCGGCGACCGGGCCCATCTCGGAGCGGATCATGTCACCAAGCGAGCGGCCGTCGCGCCGGGTCGAGAGAAACAGCACGGTCATGTCCTGCACCGCGCCCGCGAAGACGACGCCCGCGAGAATCCATAAGGTGCCGGGCAAGTAGCCCATCTGCGCGGCCAATACCGGGCCGACCAGCGGGCCCGCGCCGGCGATGGCTGCGAAATGGTGGCCGAAGAGCACGTAGCGGTTGGTCGGCACGTAATCGAGGCCGTCGTTGCGGCGATACGCCGGCGTCTGCCGCGCCGCATTGGTGCCCAGCACCTTGTCGGCGATGAACAGCGCATAGAAGCGATAGGCGATGAAGTAGATGCATGCTGCCGCCACGACCAGCCACGCGGCATTGACGGGCTCGCCCCGGGTCAGCGCGACGATTCCAAACGAAATCGCGCCCAGCACGACGACACCAGCCCATATCAGCTTGTTCACGGTTGCGGTCATGGCTTTTCTCCACGATTGAGCCGACATTCCCGGATCGTCCGGGTCCCGAGCGTCGGGATAGCCATCTGGGCGAACATCTCCCAGCCGACCTGCCTCGGATCATTCAGGCTCGCACGCGTCAGAATGCACCTTTTCGGCCTGGAGCGGCAAGCCGCGCCGTGCGTAACCGGGATCGTTGAGGGGCGGCCAATGCTGTCTCCTATTCACTGCAGGATGCTCCACCGGCGATGAAAATAATTTAACGTTGCTCCTCCGGATCAGAGTCCCATCCGCATAGGTTGGCTGCAAAAAGGGCGTCACAATTGCTGGTGCAGCGCACACATGGCCGGGTCTCGCCTGGATCTCTCCACCGGTTCGCCTTCCGGCACTGTTTCGCGGCCGACGGCCCTCCGGCCGCTCGGCGGCTGGGCCAAGCCGCGCGCGACGATCGACGATCGTGTTGCGCTGTTCAGCCTCATCTCCCTCGGAATTGTCTTCGCCATCATCCTGGTCACGACGATCCGCTCGCCGTTGAAGGATGACATCGCTTGGCTCCTGCACGTCGCCCAGGACGTGCTCCGCGGCAAGCGGCTCTACGTCGACGACATCGAGGTAAATCCACCGCTGATCGTGTGGATCTTGATGCTGCCGGCAGAGTTCGCGCGATTGACCGGCCTGTCGGCGCCGGTCTTGGCTGATCTGTTTTTCGCCGGTACGGCTCTCGGCTCTGCTTTCTGGAGCGCTTGGTTGTTGAGAGACTATTCCGCGGTCTTCGACAACCGCGCGGCGGTCTTCGCGGCGATCGGAGCGGTATTGCTGATCGTGCCCGGGGTGGAGTTCGGTCAGAGAGAACACCTGCTCGCGGTCTTCGCCCTGCCGTATCTCTGCCTTTTCGCGCAACGGTTACGCCACCAGCACCCAAGTACCGCCCACGCCCTGGGCTGCGGCGCCGTGGCCGCCGTTGGTTGCGCATTGAAGCCTCACTATGCGATGGCCTTTGCCGGACTGGAAGCGCTTGCCGCAACCCGCGGCGTAAGGGTCTGGCGGGCGGAAACCGTTTGCGCGCTGGTGCTGCTGGTGGGTTACGCGGCCGCCGTCGCCGTTTTCTTTCCGGTCTACTTCAGCTTCATTGTTCCGTTCGCCCGCGACCTCTACGGCGCGAGCGACGCGCCATTCGGAATGCTGCTGCTTCAGAGCCACAACCTGCTTCTTGGCCAATCGATCGTACTGCTGCTGTGTCTGACGCGGGTCGGAGGGACGCGCGGCGACCCTTTGCTTCTCGCGCTCGCCGTGTTCGGCTGCGGTACGATCGCTGCATGCTTCATTGAGCAAAAAGACTGGTTCTATCACCGTCTACCGGCGACGACCGTCGTCGTTCTGGCCATCGCCTATTGGATCGCCGGCGTGTTTGTCGACCACACCGCTTCCGGCAGGCGGAAGCTCGCCGGCCTTGCCGTCGCGGCGTGCGCGCTTGGTGCGTTCGGGGGAGCGGCAGCCGATCGATTGACGCCGAGGGTCGAGTTCGCGCTTGGAGAGAGCGCGCCGCTGGAGAGTCGGATCGAGGATCTCGTCAAGCGCAGCGGAGCGACACGCTACATGGCCTTCTCGCAGTCGTTGTCGCCGGGATTTCCCGTCGTCGACGAAGCGGGTGCCGTCTGGACGTCACGCTTTGACTCGATGTGGGCGCTGCGCAGCGTGGTGTGGCACCTTCGCAATCGCAGGGGCACGTTGCCGTGGCCGGTGAAAAGGTGGGTCGTGACCGATTTCGTCAGAGGTTGTCCGGAACTGGTCGTGGTCGATGACCGGGACGACGTGGACTACATCACCGTGCTGAGCGCCTCACCGCAATTCGCGGCCGCCTGGTCGAATTACCGACAGACCGCCGCATTCGACGGCATTCGCGTGTTTGCACTGACCGCGGGACACGTGATCAGCGCTGCAGCGGCGCATGCCCCGGCGCTCGCTCGGCCCTCGGACTCGTTCGGCCTCGATTGCGGCGCCCGCTGCGTGCCCTGTCAATGAGGCCAGTTTGTCGACAAGAGCAACGCGCTCGAACCTTCGTTAATTGGGCGCGGCCCTATTTGAACATCGGGCCTGCTGCGACGATCGGAAGAAGGTGGAGCCGGCGAACCGGGCTGCCGCTGACATGAGACGTAGGAACTTCCTCACCGCCGGCGTCGCTGTTGTGGCGTCGGCCACCATGGCGCCGCTGGCAGGCCCGGCCGCCACATCGGATGGTCCAGCCATGCAGACATGGACGTTGCTCTTGCCGCCGACGCGCTATGTGATCCGGCTGCATGGCGCGGCCCTCACCGCCGACTGCTACGGCCCGAGCGAGGCCGCGGCGCCGGGCGCCGCCGAGGCGGAGCAGATTGGCGCGCTGGCCGCCGATGCCCCCACGGAGACGGCAATGCTCGTGGCCGGTCCCGCGAGGCAACCGGTATCCTGGCGTGTTGGCACTTGGCACCAGCCCGATCCCCTCACTCTGAGAATCGCGCTATCCGCCATCGACCTGCCGCTGACCGCGGATGTCACCTTCGCGATCGATTCCGCCACCGGCTTGCTGAGCAGACACACGACGATACGCCATCGCGGCATCGGGCCCGATGTCGACGTCACGGCGACGCTCGCCTTCTGGTTTGGCATTCATGAACCCGTCGACCACATGCGCTACCTCGCGGGCGCATGGGCGCAGGAGACGCAGCTACGGCACGGTCATGGTGATATGCCGCTCCGTCTGGAGAGCCGGGTCGGCAAGACGGGTTTCGATTTTCAGCCCTACACGGCGCTGCGCGCCGGCGCGTCGACCTATTTGTGCCAGATATTCTGGTCGGGAAACTGGGCTTTGGAGGTTGTGCCCTATGTCGGCGGAGCGGTGCTGTCCGGCGGCCTGAACAATTGGCGCTTCCGCTGCCGGCTCAACGCCGCCGCCAGCAACCTGCCCTTGCCGACCGTGTTGTTCGGCCGGTTCGACGGCGACCTCAACACTGCGACACAGCGCCTGCACGACTATCGGCGCGCGCGTCGGCCTGATCCCGATCGTGCCATCCCGGTGCAGTTCAACAGCTGGTACCCCTATCTCGGCGAGCCCACGGCGCACGCTATGCTGCCGCTCGTGCCGCTGGCGAAGCGTCTCGGCTGCGAGGCCTTCGTCGTCGATGCCGGATGGTACAAGACCGACGACGGCGAGTCCGACGGGGATTGGATGGCGCGCACGGGTGATTGGCAGACAAGCCGTGAGCGTTTCCCAGAGGGGCTGCGCGAGGTCAGCGCACGATGCCGCGAGCACGGGCTGCAGTTCGGCCTGTGGTTCGAGCCCGAGGTGATTGGCTCCTTGTCTGCCATCCGCAGGGACCATCCCGAATGGCTGCATCACATAGATGGGCGGCCGCCCACCGCCCATGAGCGCGCCATACTGAACCTGGGTGTTCCGGCTGCGCGGCGGCACGCCTTCGAGCGGGTCACGCGGATTCTCTCCGCCGTGGGCGTCGACTGGATGAAATGGGACTTCAATGCCGATCTCGGCGTGGGCGGCTGGGCGCCAGGTCTGCCGGAGGCTCTCACCGACCAGGACCCGCTGGTCGCCCATTATGAGGGGCTGTACCGGTTGCAGGATGCCATTCGCCGCTGGTTTCCGAATCTTATCCTCGAGATGTGCGCGAGCGGAGGAGGGCGGATGGACGGCGAGCTCCTCTCGCATGCGCATGTCAACTGGATCAGCGATCAACCGGGGCCGCTGCGCAAGCTGGCGATCCATGTCGGCAGCCAGCTCGCCCATCCCGCGGTAGTCTGCAATGACTGGCTGATCGAATGGCCCCCGGGCAGCATTGCGGGCTATGACGACCAGGACGCCGGCGGCCTTGATGAGCGCGGCGATTTTCCCTTCCGCCTGCGCGTCGCGATGCTGGGCAGCTTCGGGATCAGCGCGCGCATCGACCGCTGGCCCGAAGCGGATCTTGCCACGGCCGCCGCGCATATTGCGCTCTACCGGCAGAAGCTCCGCCCGATCATCCATGAGGGCGATCAATATCTGTTGACCGAGGCACCGCCCGGCGACGGCAACGGCAGCTGGGTGGCGATCTGGTATGCGGCGAAAGACGGCTTGAGCGGGGTCCTCTTCGCGTTCCGGCTATTGAGCCCCGAGGCGTCGCGCGTCTTCCCATTGCCCGGCCTGCTTCCGGACAGACGTTATCGTGCCAACTTCTCTTCGGGCCCTGCGCCCCAGATCGCCGGCGACGCATTGGCGACCGGGCTGATCATCACGGTTCCGGGCCCGTTCCAATCGGAACTCTGTTTCATAGAGTCGTACTGACAGCGCTCGTCAGGTCGGCATCGTCGATGACAACGGTCGTGGGGGCCGGCATACCGGCGAGCAGCACAAGCGCGATCGCCGGCGATTCCAGCCGCCACTGGCCGCGCAAACCGGCCATCATGATTGCCCGCCTCGCCACTTAGGAGTTGGCGAATGCGACCCGCAACTCGGCCTTCTGGTCTACCAGCTGCCGCACCTTTTGCCGAAGATGATCATGTTCCATGCGATCGCCTTCGACAACGCTCTTGCGAATCGGTGTCATCTGCTCCTTCAGCTGCGAGATCTGAAGGTCGATGGCGGCGATCTGGTCGACGAATTGCATTCTGTCCATGGCCCGGCCTCCCGAGAATTCGCCGAGCATGGCACTCTATGCCGTCGAGTGCACGCGTCGTATCCAATGAGCCGACGCGGCGAGACCGCGTGATCATTGATTGGCGCCATGCCGGTTGCACACGATCGCCGCATTGACATCGGGGCGAGAAAAGCAGAAGTGCGGAGTTGATCGAAGCCGCAATCCGATCAAATGGAATCGGCTGCGTCTTTCTCGGATAAGGTTCCAGCCGACCGGCCGGCCCAACCGGAATGCTTCATTCCCGCCCGAGTTGCCACGGCGAAAATGCACACGGCTCGGCGGCGTGGGCCGTCCGAGCCGTGTTCTCAACCGGCTTTTGCAGCCGAAGCGATCAGCGCCCCGCCCGCTCCGGACGCATCGGTCGTTCCGGACGGTCGGCCTTCCGCTCGGCCACTTCGGCCTTGTCCAGCGCGTGGCGCTTCTGGTTGCGCTCGATCCGCTGCTGCGCGTTCAGGAGGCCCTTGTTGTCGCTGTCCCCGTCCTTGTCCTTGGCGAGGTTCTTGTCGACGCTCTTGAGCCCCTGGGTGGCCGGCGCGGTGGTCTGCGCGTTGGCGATACCGATGCTGCCGAGCAGGACGGCGCCCGCCGCGGCAAGCATTGTGTTGCCGATCTTCATGGCCCAGCTCCTCTGTTTGCTGACGGTGGCGCGAGAATAACGGTGCCGGTGGCCGCCTCTTCTGTGTCAAAATTTGGACATTCAAGCAATACCTCCGGAATTTGTAGCAATTCGGGAGTAGTCGCGCTCCCCGCGGCGCAATGATACTGCCACAGTGCATAGTTAATATTTCCCGTTAGCTTCTTTGTGCCCGGTTCCGGGGGCGAGTTTCCCCGTCGTCAGCTACGGGGTCGATGGCCCGCTCGCGGCGGCGCCGATCTTTGCGTGCTACCGCGCCACCGTGCGCGCGCTGCGTGCGGGCCGCGGCCAGCGCTCCGCGGCGCCGCCCGCGACGGCTTAGGAGGAGGAACATGAGCACGACGCAATCATCGCCGGCGCGCGACGCATCATCCGGCACCTTCGTGACGGAATAGCACTGGGCCACGGTACGACGCCCGATGAACCCGCAATCTTCGCCGCTTGCTGATCGACCATGTCCGGTGTTTCGGATGGTTCCGGCTGGCGGTGGGATTCATGCAGGTCCCGGCGGCATTGAGCTGCGCGCTGCCGGCGGGTCACGCACATCTCCTATCCGATGGCGGGCGCGCTCGTCGCGCCGATGATCCTGGGCGCCGCGCAGCAGCATGGCTGGTTCCAAATCCTCATTGGTACCGGCGACCGGGACGTTACCAGAAATCCTCATCGGCCGCCTCGGGCAGGGCTTTCGCCGCTAACCGGATCGGGGTTCAACGAGAACAAAACAGGACTTGCGTCCGGTGAACAAACCGGGTACAACGACTCATTGTCGCGTTCGGGTCGCGTCCGATTGCAACCTTATGGGGCCTATGGAATAAGAGGAGGGCGGGGTATGTCGCAGACCGCATTGCGCCTGGTGGACAAGGACACCATGGACAAGCAGAAGGCCCTGGACGCCGCTCTCGGCCAGATCGAGCGCGCGTTCGGCAAGGGCTCGATCATGAAGCTCGGCTCGCGCGAGGCGTCGGCGGAGACCGAGGTCATCTCGACCGGCTCGCTCGGCCTCGACATCGCGCTCGGGATCAGCGGGCTGCCGCGCGGCCGCATCGTCGAGATCTATGGCCCGGAGAGCTCGGGCAAGACCACGCTCGCCCTCCACGTCATCGCCGAGGCGCAGAAGGGAGGCGGCACCTGCGCCTTCATCGACGCCGAGCACGCGCTCGACCCGTCCTATGCCAAGAAGCTCGGCGTGGTGGTCGACGACCTCCTGATCTCGCAGCCCGACGCCGGCGAGCAGGCGCTCGAGATCGCCGACACGCTGGTGCGCTCGGGCGCGATCGACGTGCTGGTCATCGACTCCGTCGCGGCCCTGGTGCCGCGCGCCGAGCTCGAGGGCGAGATGGGCGACAACCACATGGGCCTCCATGCGCGGCTCATGAGCCAGGCGCTGCGCAAGCTCACGGGCTCGATCTCGAAGTCGCGCTGCATGGTGATCTTCATCAACCAGATCCGCATGAAGATCGGCGTCATGTTCGGCAATCCCGAGACCACGACCGGCGGCCACGCGCTCAAATTCTACGCCTCGGTCCGCCTCGACATCCGCCGCATCGGCGCTATCAAGGAGCGCGAGCAGGTGATCGGCAACCAGACCCGGGTCAAGGTGGTCAAGAACAAGATGGCGCCGCCGTTCAAGGTGGTCGAATTCGACATCATGTATGGCGAGGGCATCTCCAAGCGCGGCGAGCTCCTCGATCTCGGCATGCAGGCGGGCGTCGTCGAGAAGTCGGGCTCGTGGTTCTCCCATGAGGGCCAGCGCATCGGCCAGGGCCGCGAGAACGCCAAGCAGTTCCTCAAGGACAATCCCGAGACCGCCGAGGCCATCGAGCGCGCCGTGCGCAACAATGCCGGACTCGTCGCCGATGCGATGATGGTCGCCGGCGCCGATGGCGGCGGCAGCGAGGAATAGGTCCCCAGGTCCGTCTTCCCCCCGACGAAACGGACCGACGGCGCCGGCTCCCCCCAGCCGGCGCCGTTTCCCTGTCCGGCGCGAACTTCGGAGGCCGGCGCCGGTTGGTAGGGCGCCGATCATGTAAGGTTTTGTGATAGTGCCGCCCCGCCCGGGCGCCGCTGCGCCGTCAGCAGGGCGGCGATGGCGGCGAAGTCCAGGAGGCAGCCGAGGACGACGGCGGCATGCCAATAAGTGTGGTGCCAGGGCACGGAGTGGTCATGGTAGAAATAAGCGCCGCCGACATAGACCGCGCCGCTGGCCAGCACCAGCAGGACGGCCGCGCGCGGCAGCGCCCGCGCCAGCGTCCGGCAATAGGCGATGCTCGGGCCCCAGCCGCACATCGTCCCCGCGACGAGCATGCCCGGCTGGTACCAATGCACGAAGCCGCTGACGCTGGCGATGGCGGCGCCGGCAAGCGCGACGGCGGCGCCGCACCACAGCAGCCGCAGCACGAGCCTGCCGTCGGCCGGACGGAGGGCGAGCCAGGCGATCGGCGTGTAGGTTGCTGCGATCGCCACGAAGATCGCGCCGTCATCGAGCGCGACGGTGATGTGATTGACGATGCCGTTGTGGTCGGCAAGGTGATAGCTGACCGAGGCGAGGTAGAGCACGATCCAGCCGGCGCAAAGCGCCCGCATCGAGAGCCGCTCCAGCGGCGTCTGCGCGCGGCTGAGGAGATAGAGGCCGAACAGCAGCGTCAGCACCAGCCCGACGACGTGCACGCCCGCGCTCGCGAGATCGTCGTCCATTAACCATGACGCGCTCACCCG
>DASVOY010000083.1:0-2942 GCA_036383115.1 Allostellaceae bacterium | reverse complement strand
AGAGCTGGCAACGCATGGCGCGGCGCGCCGGATCGCCGACCGGCGCACGCCCGGTTATCCGTGCGGCGTCAGCCTCACCGACGCACGGCCGGGCGACGAGCTCCTGCTGGTCAATTATGAGCATGATGCCGGCACTTCGCCCTATCGCATGCGCTTTGCAATCTATGTGCGCAAAGGCGAGATGACCTATGACGCGGTGAACCAGGTGCCGGAGCAGTTGCGCAGTCGCGCGCTCGCCGTGCGGGCCTTCGACGGCAACGCCATGATGGTCGGCTGGGAGCTCGTCGATGGGCGCGAGCTGGAAGCGGCGATCGAGCGGCTCTTCGCCGATCCGGCAGTGGCTTACTTGCATGTCCATCATATCCATTTCGCCGCGCCGGGCTGCTATGCGGCTCGGGTGCAACGGGCATGAGTCGGCATCAGAGAGCCGCCTTGGACGCCTGGAACAGCGCCACGTCGATGCAGAAGCTGCCGTCGGGCTCGGCCGCGAAATAGCGCGTGACGCTTGCCGACATGGCGGCCTGAAGCGCGCGGATGGCGTCGACCTGAACCTTCGGCGTGCGCATTCTCTCCACCCAGGAGGCGAACTCGAGACGCAGGCGGTGTTGGTTCGTGGCGCCGGGGACGAGGCCCGCGCGGGCGATCGCCGCCTCCCATTCCGCCCGCGAATAGTTGCGCACATGGGAGCAATCGCGCAGCAGCTCGATGGCCTGATAATAGGTGTCGAGCAGCGGCGTGCCGGGCGAGACGGAGTCGACGAAGCCGGCAATGCCGCCCGGCTTGAGCACGCGCGCCGCCTCGCGCAACCCGGCCTCGAAATCGCGCCAGTGATGTGCGCTGAAGCGGCTGAAGACGGCATCGAAGCTCGCATCGTCGAAGGGCAGGCTTTCGACGACGCCCTGCTTCGTCGTCACATTGCCGAGACCGCGGTCCCTGGCGGCCCGGGCCACCACATTCAGCATCTCGGGCGACAGGTCGTAGGCCACGACCTCCCGCACATGCGGGGCGACGTTGAAGGTGACGTGGCCGCCGCCGCAGCCGAGGTCGAGCACGCGGGCATCCGGCCGGTTCCGCGCCAGAGCGGCCAGGGCCTCGAGGTCGAGGCCTTGCGCGTGCACGGCGCTGGTCAGATAGGCTTCCGCACGCGACCCGAACTGGCCGCCCACCAACGCCTCGTGGCTGTTGTTCTCCGACATCGCTCCTCGCTCCGGCTGGTGAAGGTTCCATGGCAAGTCGACCTGGATTGCATAGCAGCTTCGGAACACTGGTTTGAGATGCAGACTTATACTGGTATAGCTGACACCATGGTGCGAACGAGATCCCTGGAACAGCAGCGGGAGCTGGGCGATTTCGTCCGGGCGCAGAGGGAGAAGCTCAAGCCCGCGGCGCTCGGGCTGCCCGCCGGCGCCCGGCGGAGGACGCCGGGGCTCAGGCGGGAGGAGGTCGCGCAGCTCTGCGGCTTGAGCGTGACCTGGTACACCTGGCTCGAGCAGGGCCGCGAGGTGTCGGTATCGCCGACGGCGCTCGCCCGATTGGCCAATGCGTTGCGGCTCGGCCGCGCCGAGCGCGCCTATCTTTTCGAGCTGGCCGGAAAGCGCGATCCCGATCAGGGCGACAGCGAGATCGACCTGGTCCCTCCGTCCGTGCTGGCCTGCGTCGAGACGATCGGTTCGCCGGCCTACATCTTGGACCGCAGCTGGACTGCCCGAAGCTGGAATGCCAAGGCGCAGCACCTCTTCGCGGGATGGCTGGACCGGCCGGGAGACCGCAACCTGCTGCGCTTCATCTTTCTCGACCCGGCCGCCCGCTCGCTGATCTGCGACTATGAGGAGCGGGCCCGCCGCGTCGCTGCGGAGTTCCGCGCCGATGTGAGCACGCATCTGAACGACCCCGCCATCCGCGTCCTCATCGAGGATCTGCGCCGGCAAAGCCGCGCGTTCGCACGGTTCTGGGACGAGCATGGAGTGCTCGGGCGGGAAGGCGGCGAGAGGACGTTCAATCACCCGGCGGGCGGCTTTCTCCGCTTCGAGCAGGTCACGTTCAACCTCGCCAGCCGGCCCGATCTGAAACTGACGATCCTGGTTGAAGGCGCGGCCGACGCGGCCGCCGGGGAGGGCAAGGCGCGCGCCGACTGATGCTGAGAATAGCAATCTCGGCCGTCGGATGGTCCACGCCGCGCGCTCCGACTGATCCAGATCGGCGCGCCCATAGTCCACTCGAGCCCAGACTTGTAGATTTCACGTGAAACATTCCGCCGCCGCGCGTCCGGCGTCGCCGATCCGACGGCGCGGACGACCTCGACCGCCGGGATGTCTCGGAGCAACTTACCTGTAGCAGTTTTGTCAGCCGCCGCCGAGGACGCTCGCCACCTTGTCCGCGAGATGGTCCTGCCGGTAGGGCTTGTTCAGCATGGCGAAGCCGTCGTCCTGGCGGTTCTCCGCCGCCGCCGCGGCGTAGCCCGACGTGAGCAGCACCCTGATCTCCTGCCGCAGCCGCCGCGCTTCGCGCGCCAGCTCGACGCCGTCCATGCCGCCGGGCATGACGACATCGGTGAAGAGGAGATCCACCGGCTCGCCGCCGCGCAGGATCGCGAGGGCGCCCGCCGCATCGCTCGCGGCGAGGGTGCGGTAGCCGAAGGAGGCGAGGGCGGCCTTGGCGGTCTCGAGCACGGCCGCATCGTCCTCGACGATGAGGACGGTGGCCGCGCGCGACGCCTGCTTCGACCTCTGGCTCTCCGGTGCCGCCGCCTCCGCCGGCGCGCCCTCGTGCGGCAGGTAAAGCTGCACCGTGGCGCCGCGGCCGGGCTCGCTCTCCACCGTGACGTGGCCGCCCGATTGCTTGGTGAAGCCATAGACCTGCGACAGCCCAAGCCCCGAGCCCTTGCCGACCTCCTTGGTGGTGAAGAACGGGTTGAAGGCCTGCGCGCGCACCTCGTTGGTCAT
>DASVOY010000082.1:0-1724 GCA_036383115.1 Allostellaceae bacterium | reverse complement strand
GTTTCGGCCGGCTCCCGGCCGGCCCTGCCTTGGGCGGTGCCGCGATCGGCCTCGGCGCCGCGGTCCGCGGCACGACGATGGCTCCCGAGAGCAGCCAGCTCACCTGCTCCTCGAGCTTCTTGACCCGGTCGAGGAGTTCCGGGCCCTCCCGATCCTCCAGAATTGCCGCGAGCTTGTCGCGAAAGCCGGCATCCGACCTCAGCCGCGCGGCAATCATGACAATCAGCGGCTTGTCGCCCGCGGCGACGCGCACATTGGCCTGGACCGTGCTCATGGCGGGCTCCTAGCGGTTTCTAGCACATGCTAGGGCCCAGATATTGACGCCCTGCTACCGCCGGCACCCACCTCTCCGGGATGCAGGAAAAAACCGCGCCGCCTTCTCGGAAAATGCGCGCGGGCCCAGGCGAGGCAGGAGCGGCGCACTGCCGCTCGCCTCGCCCGCACGGCAAGATCGCTCGATCAAAATAGGCTAATGGGCCCGGGTCTTTCGGGATGCGGCCGTGTCGCGAAAGCCACGGCCGTTCGAGGAAAGACGTTCCGGTTCCTTTCTCCGTCCGCCTGGGGCGGACCGCCGCCAGGACGCTTAGCGTCCCGACAGGTCCTGCTCGCTGATGATCTTGGTGAGCTTCAGCAGGTGCTCACGCATGTCGTCGCTGGGGATCGCGCGGTAATACCGTACCAGCTCGATCTCCTTGGTGGTGAAGCCCACCGTGTCGGTGGCCGAGGCCGGCTCGGCATCGTCCTGGAAGAAGAACGACATGGGCACGCCAAGGAATTTCGCGGCGGCCGCGAGGCGGCCCGCGCTCAGCCGGTTCTCGCCATTCTCGTATTTCTGCACGGCCTGGAAGCTGACGCCGATGGCGGTGCCGACCTCCTCCTGGCTGGCGCCGGCCAGCAAGCGGGCCTGACGCAACCGTCCGCCGACCGACAGATCTACATGGTTGGCGCGCCGCTTGCGAGGCTTGCGCCGAGACGCCCCTTGGCCTTCGGCCGCGGTAACTTCCGGTTGTGGTTGCTTCATTGCTAACCATGCCCTTGTTTTGCTAACTGCGACTCGAACATTGTACTCGAATTCCGCGCGAATTTCAACGAAAAGTAGCGACCCGAAATATAGTTAAACGATTATTTACCTAAGCGGAAACCGGCTGTCGGCGGGATTCGAGCCGTGTCTCGATGGCGTCCCACACTCCCCTCTCCAGTGTTGCGCCGTCGAGCCGATCGATCTCCTGGATGCCGGTGGGCGAGGTGACATTGATCTCGGTGAGGTAATCGCCGATCACGTCGATGCCGACGAAGAGCAACCCCTGCTCCCTGAGCGTCGGCCCGATCGCGGCGCAGATCTCGCGCTCGCGCGCCGTGAGCGTCGTCTTCATCGCCGTGCCGCCGACATGGAGGTTGGCGCGGGCCTCGCCCTTGGGCGGCACGCGCAGCACGCCGCCCACGGGCTCGCCCTCGACGAGGATGATGCGCTTGTCGCCCTGGCGGATCTCGGGCAGATAGCGCTGCACGATGACGGGCTCGCGATAGAGCACGGTGAAGAGCTCGAGCAGCGCGTTGAGGTTCTCGTCCTCGGGCGTCACGCGGAACACGCCGGCGCCGCCATTGCCGAAGAGCGGCTTCAGGATGACCTCGCCATGCTCGCGGCGGAACGCCGTGATCTCGTCGCGGTCGCTGGTGATGAGGGTGGGCGGCATCAGCCCCGGGAAGTGCGTGGCGAAGAGCTT
>DASVOY010000081.1:0-7054 GCA_036383115.1 Allostellaceae bacterium | reverse complement strand
GGCCACGTCGCGGCAGGAACGAGCCGGCCGTGACGGCCATGCTGCCGGCGAGCACCGCGCGGCGGGTGAAGGTGTTGGTCATCGCGTTTGCTCGTTTGTTGTTGATTTGCGATCGTCGAGGTGCTCAGCCCATCGCGGCGGCGTCGAGCACAGTGCCGATCAGCTCCCCGTCGGAGGCGGCAGCCAAGGGATCGCGGGGCTCGAGCCGATGCGGCAGCCGCGCCTTGGCAGCCTCCCGGGCGAGGCCGACCGCCGTGGTGATGTGGTAGAGACCGGAGGCGGCCTGTCGGGCGAGGTCGTCCGATCCGGTTCTCGCAGCATGGTCGGCCAGGGCGCCGGCGCGCTCGATCATCCGCTCGAACGGGGCCCGTCTGTCAGCGTCCAGGCCGGTGTCGGCGAGCAAACCTGTCAGATGGTTGTTCAGCGCCGCCATCGCCTGATCGCGCGCGATGGCCCGCAGCACGTCGAGGGCCACAATATTCGAGGTGCCTTCCCAGATCGAACCGAGATGAGCGTCGCGGACGAGGCGCGGGTCGGGCCACTCCTCGATGTAGCCGCAGCCGCCCCGTACCTCCATGGCGTCCCCGGTGACGCGCCGGGCGTCACGGCAGGCGCGGAACTTGATCAGCGGGGTCATGACGCGCGCGAGCTTCGCGCCTGTGGCGTCGCCGGCAGTGGCGCGGTCGAGTGCTTCAGCCGTGAGAAACATCATCGTGCGGGCCTGCTCGGTCCATACGAGCATCTTGACGAGTTGCCGGCGCATGAGCGGCAGTTCGATCAGGCGGCGGCCGAACGCTTTGCGCCGGCAGGCGGTGAACAGGGCCTCGGTCGTCGCCCGGCGCATCAGGCCGGCGGCGCGAACTCCGTTCGACAGCCGCGAGTTGTTGATCTTGTCGGCCATCTGCTTGAAGCCGTGGCCGCGCTCGCCCACCAGATAGGCCTCCGCGACTTCCAGGCGAATCTCGCCGCTCGCCATCGAGCGCGAGCCGAGCTTGTCCTTGAGCCGCAGGATGCGGAAGTCATTGGGGCGCCCGTCGCCGCGGACCCGCGGCAGCAGGAACAGGGAAATGCCCTTGAGCCCTGGAGCCGCCTCGCTCCGGGCCAGCACCATCGCCAGATCGGCGTCCGCATTCGAGCAGAACCATTTGTCGCCATAGAGGCGCCACGTCCCGTCCTGCTGCAGCTCGGCCCGCGTGGTGGTCGCGCTGACATCGGAGCCCGCGCCCTGTTCGGTCATGAACATGGCGCCCTGGGTCAGCTCGTCAAAATCGAGCGCGGTCAGCCGCTCGATGAAGCGGTCGACCAGGTGCGGGGCGCCGTAGCGCTTCAGCGTCCGGGTCAGCGAGTCCGTCATCGACACCGGGCAGCACAGGCCGAACTCCGCCTGCACGAACAGGTAGGTGAGAGCGTATTTCGCGGCCGCCGGCATCGGCTCCGGCCAGCCGAGGACGCCGCCTCTGTGAGACATGGCAGCGAGACCGAACTCCGAGAAGGCGATCCGCTCCAACTCCACATAGGCCGGGTGCTTCTCGACTATGTTGCAGTCCTCGCCGCTGCGACGGCGGAGCCGCAAGGTCGGCGGATTGTGGTTCGCGACGGCGGCCAGGTCGTCGAGATGGCTGCCCGCGAGCGCTCCCAGTCGATCGAAGTGCGGATCGAGGTGACGGTAGAGCGCGTCGGGCAGATAGTGGGCGAAGAGCGCTGCGGCGTCCCGATCCGCACGATAGAGATTGATGCCATGCGAATCCGGGATCGCGCCCGCCAAATCAGCAATCATTTTCAGGAGCGACCTTCCACGCGCCTATCAAATGATCACGCCGTCCATCGATAGTGTCCAATATCCAGTATGGCACCATCGATACACGGAATGTATGAATATGCCCTGACCCTCGACCCGGCAGCGAGCCTGCGGAGGCGTGGCTCCCGCCACCGGGTCGATGGGATCGACCATGGGAGTGGGGCCGATGGATCTGCGGCAGCTACGCTACTTCGCCGTCCTCGCCGAGGAGAAGCATTTCGGCCGCGCCGCACAGCGGCTTTCGTTGTCGCAGCCGCCCTTGAGCCATGCCATCCGCCAGCTCGAAGAGGAGCTTGGCGCCCCGCTGTTTGCGCGGACCAGCCGGCATGTGGCCTTGACCCCAGCGGGTGTCGCGCTGCAACGGGAAGCCCAGGCGCTGCTGCAACGAGCCGAAGAGGCCCGCACGCTGGTGCAAGAGATCGCCGCAGGCAGGCGGGGGCGGTTGCGTGTGGGCTTTGCGGGGTCGATGCTCTACCGCGCCCTGCCGCAGATCCTGCGCGATTTTCACGCCAGAGCGCCCGGCATCGAGATCGTGTTGCGCGAATTGAACTCGGCCGAGCAGGTGGCGGCGCTGCATCATGACGAGATCGATATCGGCTTCATCCACGCACGCGCGGCGCCGGCTGGCCTCGAGGGATTTGCCTATCACGCCGAGCCGTTCGTGGCCTGCCTTCCGGCCGGCCATGTCGAGGCGGTCCGAGCCGACGGACGGCGGCGAGTGCGCCTTTCCAAGCTGGAGCACGAAGCCTTCGTCCTGTTCTCGCGCAAGGTGTCGCCCGACTACTACGAATCGATCATCGCCACCTGTCTCGATGCCGGGTTTCTGCCGCAGGTGAAGTATGAGGTTCGCCATTGGTTCAGCGTGGTGTCGCTGGTGGCGCAGGGCATGGGCGTGGCGTTGGTGCCGCGTAGTCTGGCGAAATCCCGCCTCGCTGGCGCTGCGTTCGTGCCGATCCCAGAGGGAAAGGTCCTATCGGAGACCTGGTGCGTGTGGCGCGCCGCCGGGACCGATCCCCCGACGTTGGACCAGTTTCTGGCGGTGGTGCGATCCTATGTCGGGCGGGTGGAGACATCCTCCGCCCCTTCACGACGCTGACGTTTCCGACCTCGGCCGGCGGTCCGGTCGGCGGTTTCATGAATACGGTCGCGCAGCTGACTTGCCATAAAGTACATGCTTTCGGCTCGAAATGGGCAGGTCCGCATTGACCACGACAGGAGACGCGAGGCAAGGCAGGAGGGGAAATTTCCACCGTCTCTTCTGCCGGCCCAAGCAGTTCCAGCGCCTTGCCTCGATCCACCGCGCCGTATCACCTCTCCTCACCGCGGCGAGGCCTGACCCTCACTCCGCCTCCGGCCGGCGCTCGAAGAGGCGGCGCCCGCCGGTGACCCCCCTGAGCCTGTATGCGGTCCAGGCCTGGGCGAAGACGGGCGATGCCGCGAACTCGCGCAGGTAGTCGACCTGGGCGTGGTCATCGACCAATACCGCGGCCGGCCGCTGCGCCACGAAATCGTCAACGACGAGTTGACGAATCCGCGGCAACGATGCATCGATCTCGCCCCGGCGTTCGCGCCAGACCTCGCCGCGCAGCGCCCACATCGTGCCGAAGCGAGAGCTCCATTCGATGCCGGTCTCGTTGATGACCGGGAACGCCGGTGACAGCGTATCGGACAGCGCCAACAGGCTGGTGATCTTGTCGTTCCGGACTAGGATGGCAAGCCGTTGCACGTCCGTGCGCTCGGGATGGAGCGCCGCCTCGACACTATCGGTCCAGCGCTCCATGGCCACGGCGCCGAGCGCGCCGAGCGCGCAGGCGGCGCCCGACAGCGCAAGGCGGTCCGAGCGCCTCGGCGCATTCTCCCCCCAAAGGGCCTCGGCCGTCCAATAGAGCAAGGCGAGCGCCACCGCGATGCTGGACGGCAGCCGATGATAAAACCAACCCTTGTCTTGCACCAAATAGGCGAGCGCGCCGCCGAGCGCAAATATGAGAAGTACAAGGAAAAGAGGCTCGCGGCTCTGCCGCCCGATCCCCGCGGCGACGAGAGCCATCGCCACGGCGCCGCCGAGGATGACGTAGCGCGCGCCCGCCAGCACCCGCGCCAGCGACGCATCGCTCGCTCCGTAGAACCGGAGGGCCAAGGGCACTGTGTCGCCGATATAGGCGGGGAAGAAGGCTAGGATCACGATGCCGTAGCCGAGAGCGAAGAAGATGACGGCCAACGTCTCGGGCCGGAATCCGCGCAAGCCCCGGGCAACAGCGAAGAGCTCCAACAGGACGAAGGCCACTAGGTAGTGCGGCTTGATGGAAAAGCCGACGCCCGCGGCGACGCCGATGGCCCCCGCGCGGATCGCGCCGATCCTGCCCTCCTGCAGCCTGAGGGCGAGCAGCGCCAGGAAAGGCAGCACAAGTGCGGTCGCGAGGTGCTCGCGTTGGCCGAATTCCGGCCCCGGCACCAGGGAGAAAACCGCTGCGATTACGGCCATGGTGCGGAGCCGATGGCGAAATACCGGCGAATAGCTCCGCAGAAGCTCGGCCGCGCTCGCGATGCAGCCGAGCAGGAGCGCGGCACAGGCGACCATGAACACGCTGAGGGCCGGCCATCCCAAAGCCATGGCAATGCTGGTCGGAGCGGCCAAGAGAAGGACAATCAGCGGCGGATTGATCTCGATGAGGTCGACGTAGAGGACCTTGCCATGCAAGAACTCCTGCGCGACATAGACGAGCCAGGCGACGTCGTCCTTGGGGTTGTTCACTGCGACCCATAGCGCCGCCGCTAGGATAAGCACCGTGATCGCGCCGGCAATCCCGTCGCAAAGCCACCAGAAAACCGGCGCGGCCGGCGCTGACGACCGGACCGTGCTTTTCATCGCAAGCTACGCGCACGTCGTTTTCTTTCGGACCTGTAAACACCGCAGAAATGACGTCCGCAGCGAAGTCATGCATTTCTTCACAAAAGGGAATCGGATCAGCGCACAACGGATCGAAGCCGACGGCGGCAGGTTGGCCTGCAAACCCTGATACATGGCGCCCCAGGGCACGGTCGGCGCGACAATGCTGTCCCGCAGCATTGTTACCAGTTCTAAGGGGCATGGCCGCGGCACGGCGACGGCGTTAGGCACGGCGCGAGGGTAGATCGCTCCTGCGCCGCGCCATAGCTGCGCCCACGTCGATGCCCCGAACGTGGAGCAATACTGGCCCTGCGGAAAGACTTGCCTTAGAATAACTCCCGCGAAAAGACAGCAGAATCTTTTGGGACCAGAGACGGCCACGGGCGCGCCGGCGCGCCGGAAAGGCTTCGTCATGGGGGAGGACGACACGCGGGTGAAGCCGCCGAGCGCGGTTCGGCGATCTTGCACGCGTTTCCTCTCTCTCTTCTCCATGTTGCCCGTCCTCTTGGCGTATGGCTGCGCTCCGCCGATGAGCAGCGATTTTGGCCGGGTCGAAGAGCGAGCGCCGGCGCCTGCAATTGGCCCGCCGCGGACGCTCGCCGCTGACGGGATGGCAGCCCAGGCCGCTCCCGAGCCTGCAGCCACTGCGACGCGGCGCGGGCGCGAGGTGGTGGTTCCGGGGACCGGGTCGTTCGTGGCGCCCGAGGGACCGGTACGGGAACCGCGCGTGCGGGTCTCCTCGACAGGCGAGATGAGCTTCAACTTCAGCGGCGCGGATGTGCGCGATGTGGCCCGCGAGGTCCTGGGCGAGCAGCTCCACCTCGCATACGTCGTGGATCCCAAGGCCAATGCCCAGATCACGGCGCAAGCGAGTGAGAAGCTGCCGCCCGAAGCGGTCCTGCCGACACTCGAATCCATCTTCTCCGCCAACGGGCTTGCCATGATTGAGAGCGAGGGCGTCTGGCACATTCTGCCGATGCAAGACGCGGCGCGAGCGACCTTGGGCGCGCCGATGGCAGCTCAACCGGGATATGGAATCCGTGTACTGCCTCTGAAATTCGTTTCCGCCACCGAGCTCAAAGGCGTGCTCGATCCGCTGATGCCTCAAGGGAGTGCGCTCCAAACCACCGGCGCGCGCAACGTCCTGGTGGCTGCGGCGCCGACCGGCGCACTCGGCGGTATCGTGGATCTTGTGCGGCGGTTCGACGTCGACTGGCTCGCGGGGACCTCCTTCGCGCTCTATCCGCTCCATGTCGCGCAGGCCAAGGACGTAGCCCCCGAACTCGAATCGATCTTCGGCGACGGCACGTCCGGTCCGCTCGCTGGCCTCGTGCGCCTCGTGCCGGTGGAACGCCTCAACGCCATTCTCGTGATCTCCGCCCAGCGTCGCCACCTAACTGAGGCGAAGGAATGGATCGATCGGTTCGACTATGGTGAAGACCAGGCAACTCCACGCATGTTCGAATACCGCGTGCAGAACAGTCGCGCCGCCGACTTGGCCGCCGTCTTGACCCAACTTCTCGCCTCAGGGGCCGTCAATACGGTACAGCCCGAGACCGCTCCCGGGACACGCGGCACCGCGATCGGCGGCGCAGGCGCCACCGGCGCGACCGGGTACGGGACCAGCGGGGTCGGCGTCGGCATGGGCGGCGTCGGCGCCGGCGTGGGCGGGGTCGGCATGGGCGGGGTCGGCGCGGGCGGGCTCCCCGGACGTCAGGTCGGCGGGGTCGGCATGGGCGCGACTGGCGTGGCCGGTGTCACCCCCGGCACTCCGAGCGCGCCAGGGGCTCCCGGCGCGGCGGGAACAGCCGCCCCGGGAGCGACCGGGACGGGCGCGGGGCGGCAAGCCGGCACCGGCGCCGGCGGCCGGCCGGGCTCCGTCTCCGAAGCGCTGCAGGGCGCGTTCGGCGGCGCCAACCAAGCGCAGGGAGAGCTGGCGCCGCCCCAGGCCCGCGTCGTTGCCGACGAGAAGAATAACGCCATCGTCGTCTACGCGAAGCCGCGCGACTACCGGATGATCGAGGACGTCATCCGCCGGCTCGACGTCGTGCCGCTGCAGGTGATGATCGAGGCGACAATCGCAGAGGTCACGCTCAACAACACGCTCCAATACGGCGTGCAATGGTTCCTGAGCCATGGCGCGAACAGGTTTCTGCTCACCGGCCCGGGCAGCGGCGGGACCACTGCAGGCACCACCACCACCACGACGAGCACCGGCACCACGACGGGCACCGGCACCGCGACAGGCACCGGCACCGCGACAGGCACCGGCACCGCGACGGGCAGTGGCAACGCGAGGGCCACCATCACGGCGGCCAGCGTGCTGCCGTCGTTCCCCGGCTTCAACTACGTGCTCACCAGCGGCCAGG
>DASVOY010000080.1:0-1877 GCA_036383115.1 Allostellaceae bacterium | reverse complement strand
GTGAAAAACGCTATTCTGGTGTCGCATGACGTTGACCCTCTTCCCGTGTCGCGAAACGTCGCCAAACGCTCGAGACACAGAAGAATCAACGTCATGCGCCTTGTCCACAAAAACCCAACCGGACAGCCGTGGGACAAGCCCGGCCATGACGCTGTGGTGGTGAACACGACTGAGCGAAATCGGCGCTACCGGACGGCCGAGCGCGGCGTCGTCTCCGCCGTCTGGCTGGGCGTGCAGACGACCTTCACCCGCTCGTTCTCGCTGAGGTCCCGGCCGATCTCGGTCTGGGCCAGGTAGGCCTGCCCCATGAATAGGCAGGTCGCCGGGCTGGCGAACTGGTCCGGCACGCGCATCGCATCGACCGCATTGTCCCTGTTGCAGCCGCTGAGATCGGGCGTGACCGCCAGCGAACATACCAGAACGAGGGCTGTCAGCATCGCTTCTACTCCATTTCAAGCCGGGCCGCGCCCGGCGCTGGTGTATGTGCGGCGCAGCATTCGGGCCAACAAGCCCTCACCGGCCGCTCTCTGAGCGATGCTGCAATGCAATAAGCGCGCCAGTCCCCCGCCCTTTCAGCAAGGGGAGGGCGACGAACGGCCGCTACCCCCAGAATTGACGCGTCGCCAGCCGGGCGCCCTCGGCCATGCTGGCGAGCTTGGCCCACACCACGGCGGGATCGACCGCGGCCTGCCCGACCCAGGTGCCGTAGCCGCAATCGCTGCCGGCGATGACGTTCTCGCGGCCGACGAGCTTGGCGTAGCGGCCGAGACGCTGGGCGATGAGCTCGGGATGCTCGATGAAATTGGTCTTGGATTCGAGGACGCCGGGGATGAGGACCTTGCCCGCCGGCAGCTTCACCTCCTCGAACACCGTCCATTCGTGGGCGTGGCGCGGGTTGGCCGCCTCGAAGGAGAGGCCGCTCGGCTTGGCCTGGAAGACCACGTCGATGATGTCCTTGAGCGGCACGTCGCAATGATGCGGGCCCTCGTAATTCCCCCAGCACAGATGGAGGCGCAGCTGCTCGGCCGGGATATTGGCGACGGCATGGTTGAGCGCCTCGATGTGAAGCCGCGCCTGCTTGCGGAAATCCTCGATGCCGAGATGGGCATATTGGATGTGCCGGCCCATGCCGAGGTCCGGACAGTCGAGCTGCAGCACGAACCCGGCCTTGGCGACCCTCTCGTATTCGGGCCGCATCGCCTCGGCAATGGCGAAGAGATAGGCCTCGTGGCTGGGATAATGGCCGTTGTGGAAGAACAGCGAGATGACGCCGGGCGAGGCCGCGCTGATGAAGGCGTCCTCGACCGTGGCCCCCTTGATCGCCGCCGCCAGGTTCTCGACATCGGCGGCCGCCGCCATGGGGTCGCGCAGGCTCACCGGCCCGTTGCAGCCGGGCGTCTTGCGCCGCGAGCGGCCGGGGTCGCCGAAGACGCGGCGCGCCAGATCCGGAAAGGCCACGAGATCCTGATAGACCAGCGGCTGGCTGGTGCCGCCGAAGCCGTTGAGCCGGTCCTTGATGTAGGTGGCGTAGGAGGGCTTGCTCATCTCGCCGTCATTGACGATGTCGATGCCCGCCTCGACCTGCTTCCGGACGATGGCCGCCACCGCCTCGCGGATCTGCGCCTTGAGCGCCCTGTCGTCGACGGGGACGCCTTCCTCCTTGGCGAACATCGCCCTGATCAGCGCTTCGGGCCGCGGCAGGCTGCCGGTATGCGTCGTCAGGAACCGCTCGGTGCTGCGCTTCATCGCCTAGCCTCCCGGATGCGTCGCGCGTTGAGCCGCGCGCGCGACGCGACCTTACCGGCGCGAGTGGAAATGGTCGAGATGCCCCATGCGGCGCCGGCTGCCTTGGCGATCACGCCAGTCACGTCTGCACG
>DASVOY010000079.1:0-3918 GCA_036383115.1 Allostellaceae bacterium | reverse complement strand
CGTGCCGTAGCCGAAATCGACATCGGCGCGCAGCGTGTGCAGCGGCACGCGGCCTTCGCGATACCACTCCATGCGCGCGATCTCGGCGCCGCCCAAGCGGCCGGAGCAGTTGATGCGGATACCGAGCGCGCCCAGGCGCATCGCCGACTGGACCGCGCGCTTCATGGCGCGGCGGAAGGCGACGCGGCGCTCGAGCTGCTGCGCGATGCCGTCGGCGATGAGCTTGGCGTCGATCTCCGGCTTACGGATCTCGACGATGTTGAGGCTGACCTCGCTGTTGGTCATCTTGGCGATGTCGAGGCGCAGCTTCTCGATGTCGGCGCCCTTCTTGCCGATGACCACGCCGGGCCTGGCCGAGTGGATGGTGATGCGCGTCTTCTTGGCGGCGCGCTCGATGATGATGCGGCTGACGCCAGCCTGCTGCAGCCGGTCGCTCAGGAACTTCCTGAGCCGCAGATCCTCGTGCAGCAACCCGCCATATTCCTTGCGCGCGAACCAGCGCGAATCCCAGGTGCGGTTGATGCCGAGGCGCAAGCCGACCGGATTGACCTTCTGACCCATTACTCCTTCTCCTCCGCCTTCTCTTCCGCGCGCTCGCGCACGACGACGGAGAGATGGCTGAAATATTTCTCGACCTGAGCGGCGCGGCCACGGCCGCGCGCATGGAACCGCTTCAGACTGAAGGCCCGGCCGACGGTGGCTTCCTTGACGTAGAGCCGGTCGACGTCGAGCTGATGGTTGTTCTCCGCATTGGCGATCGCCGCTTGCAGCACCTTCTTCACGTCGCGCGCGATGCGGCGCGGCGAGAAGGTGAGCGCGGCGAGCGCCGCGTTGGCGTCCTTGCCGCGGATCATCTGCGCCACGAGGTTGAGCTTGCGCGCGCTCACGCGCAGCGCGCGGGCGTTGGCCGATGCCTCGGTCTCGCTCAGGCGGCGGGGGGCTGCAGGCTTGCTCATGGCGACGGCGCCCGTTTCGCCTTGCGGTCGGCGGCATGGCCGTGAAAGGTGCGCGTCGGCGCGAACTCGCCGAGCTTGTGGCCGATCATGTGCTCGGTCACCATCACCGGGATGAATTTGTGTCCGTTATAGACGCCGAAGGTGAGACCGACGAATTGCGGGAAGATGGTCGAGCGCCGGGACCAGGTCTTGATGATCTCGTTGCGCCCGGACGAGCGCGACTTCTCCGCTTTCTTCAGCAGATAACCGTCGACGAACGGTCCTTTCCAGACTGAGCGTGCCATGTCCGTTCCTCGTTACTTCTGGCGGCGACGACGCACGATGTAGCGGTCGGTCGCCTTGTTCTTGCGCGTCTTGGTGCCCTTGGTGCCCTTGCCCCACGGCGTCACCGGGTGACGTCCGCCCGAGGTGCGGCCTTCGCCGCCGCCATGCGGATGATCGATCGGGTTCATCGCCACGCCGCGCACCGAGGGCTTCTTGCCGAGCCAGCGGTTCCGGCCGGCCTTGCCGATGACGATGTTCTGCTGGTCGGGGTTCGACACCGCGCCGATCGTCGCCCGGCATTCGGCGCGCACCATGCGCACCTCGCCCGAGGCGAGCCGCAGCAGCGCGTAACCGGCGTCGCGGCCGACGAGTTGCACGAAGGTGCCGGCGGCGCGCGCGAGCTGGCCGCCCTTGCCCGGCTTCATCTCGACATTGTGGATGATGGTACCGACGGGGATGTTGCGCATCGGCATGGCGTTGCCCGGCTTGACGTCGACGCGCTCGCCCGAGACGACCTTGTCGCCTTGCTTGAGGCGCTGCGGCGCCAGGATGTAGGAGAGCTCGCCGTCCTCGTAGCGCACCAGCGCGATGAAGCCGCTGCGGTTCGGGTCGTATTCGAGGCGCACGACCTCCGCGGGCATGTCGAACTTGCCGCGCTTGAAGTCGATGATGCGGTAGCGCTGCTTGTGGCCGCCGCCGCGCCAGCGCTGGGTGATGCGGCCGTTGTTGTTGCGGCCGCCCTGCTCGCGCTTGCCTTGGGTGAGCGCCTTGACCGGGCGGCCCTTCCACAGCTCGCTCCGATCGACGAGGACGAGCTGGCGCTGCCCCGGCGTGGTCGGCTTGTAGCTCTTGAGTGCCATGGAATCAGACCCCTGTCGTCACGTCGATCTTCGAGCCCTCGGCGAGGGTGACGATCGCTTTCTTGTAGTCGGAGCGCTGGCCGGGCGTGCCGCGGAAGCGCTTCAGCTTGCCCTTGACGCGGATGGTGTTGACGGCCGTGACCTTGACCTTGAACAGCCCCTCGACAGCGGCCTTGACCTCGCGCTTGTCGGCGGTCAGCGGCACGCGGAAGGTCACCTGGTTGTGCTCGGAGCCCATGGTCGACTTCTCGGTGATCACGGGCGAGCGGACCAGATCGTACATCTGCTCGCGGGTGAGCTTCACTTCCTCGCGAGGGATGAAGCGGAACCTGCTCATTTCAGCCGAGCCTCCAGGTGTTGCACCGCGTCCTGCGTCAGCACCAGCGTGTCGCGGCGCAGGATGTCGTAGACATTGGCGCCCTGCTGCGGCAGCACGTCGACCTGCGGCAGGTTGCGGGCGGCGCGGGCGAAATTCTCGTCGAGCGTCGGCCCGTCGATGATCAGCACCGAACCCCAGCCGAGCTTCTCGAAACGCTCCCGGAGGGCCTTGGTCTTGCCCTGGTCGAGCTTCGCCGCCTCGAGCACGATCAGCTTGCCCTCGGCCTGCTTGGCCGAGAGCGCCGTCTTGAGCGCGAGCCGGCGCACCTTCTTCTGCAGGCTGAAGGCATGGCTCCTCACCACCGGGCCGAAGATGACGGCACCGCCGCGAAACTGCGGCGAGCGCAGCGAGCCCTGGCGCGCGCGGCCCGTGCCCTTCTGGCGCCACGGCTTCTTCGTGGTGCCCTGGATCTCGCTGATGCCCTTGGTCTTGTGCGTGCCGGCGCGGCGCTTGGCGAGCTGCCAATTGACCATGCGCGCGAGGATGTCGCGGCGGATCGGCAGGCCGAACACCTCCTCGGCCAGATCGATGTCGCCGACATTCTTGTTGTCGAGGTTCTTGATCGAGAGCTTCACGATTGGCCTCCCTCGGCCGGCGCCTCGACGGGAGCGGCCGCACCGCGCAGCGCCGCCGGGAACGGCAGGTCCTTGGGCGCCTTGCGCTTCACCGCGTCCTTGACCAGCACATAGCCGCCATCGGCGCCGGGCACCGCGCCCTCGACCATGATGAGGCCGCGCTCGCCATCGGTGGCGACGACGCGCAGATTCTGCGTGGTCACGCGCTCGTCGCCGTAATGGCCGGCCATCTTCTTGTTCTTGAAGACCTTGCCGGGATCCTGGCGCTGGCCGGTCGAGCCGTGACTCCGATGCGACACCGACACGCCGTGGCTCGCGCGCAGGCCGCCGAAATTATGCCGCCGCATGACGCCGGAGAATCCCCGACCCTTGGTCGTGCCCGTGACGTCGACGAACTGCCCGGCGAGGAAATGCGCCGCCGACAGCTCGGCGCCGACCTCGAGCAGCGCCTCCTTGGGCACGCGGAACTCGACGAGCTTGCGCTTCGGCTCAACCTTCGCCTTGGCGTAATGGCCGCGCAGCGGCTGCGTCACGTTCTTGACCTTGGCCTTGCCGACGCCGAGCTGGAGGGCGGTATAGCCGTCCCTCTCCTCGGTGCGCACGGCGACGACCTGGCAATTATCGACCTTCAGCACCGTCACCGGGACATGGTCGCCCCCCTCGGTGAAGATGCGGGTCATGCCCATTTTCTGGGCGATGAGACCGGTACGCATGAACTATTTCCTCAGAGCTTGATCTCGACGTCGACGCCGGCGGCGAGGTCGAGCTTCATCAGCGCGTCCACCGTCTGCGGCGTCGGATCGACGATGTCGAGCACCCGCTTGTGCGTGCGGATCTCGAACTGCTCGCGCGACTTCTTGTCGATGTGCGGCGAGCGCAGCACG
>DASVOY010000078.1:0-2639 GCA_036383115.1 Allostellaceae bacterium | reverse complement strand
CCATGTAAGCCAGTGTCGCGCTCCATTCCGCCGCGTGCCCCTGACGCCTCGCCGCGGCGAGGCGCTGCACGCCGATGGCAAACACCTCGGCATAGTCATCGGCGTATTGCCGGGCGATCAAATCGCGCTCCGCCGCCAGCGCCATGGCTTGCCGCAATCCGATGGTCGGCGCTGCCGCCACATCCTGTTCCGCGACACGGCCGAGGCCAGCGGGCTCGGCGATGCGAATCGCCTCGTAGACGGCGGCCGCATCGGCGACGGTGAGCCCGGCAAGCGTCGTCGCGAGCCTTTCCTGCAAGTCTCCCGGCGCTGCGTGCTCGGCGGCGGTGATCAGCGGCGCGGCCAGGAGCACGATGCCGAGATTGGTGTTGCAGCCGACCGCGGCGCGCGTCGCCGCGACGGCGTCGCGGATGCGCGCGCCGACAGGCCGGCCCGGTGCGCAGAGCGGCGCCGCCGAGACACGCGCGCTGGTCTCGAACTGCGCCACCGTCATGCCATGCCCCTCGCTTTGCACATGCACGTTGCCGGGCTTCAGCGCGCGCAGCTCGATCAGGCAGGCCTCGATGTAGGCGCGTTGCAATTTCTCCGTTCTTTGCACGACGCCCTCAGGCGGCCCGGGCGAGGACATGCTCGGCCAAGATGCCGGCGAGGTCGCAGGAGGCGACGCTCTGCAGGCCCTGCCACGCCGGCATCGAGTTGACCTCGAGCACCAGCAGCCTCCCCGCCGCATCCTCGATGAGGTCGATCCCCGCATAATCGGCGCCGACCGCCGCCGCCGCGGCGATGCTCGGGCCGGCGAGGCGCTCCGACACGTCGACCGCCTCGCAGCGCGCGCCGCGACGCACATTGGTCACCCAGCTGCGGCCATGGCGCGCCATCGCGGCGACGGGCTTGCCGCCCACCACCATGACGCGGAAATCGCGCCAGCCCGCCTCGCGGCCGACGAAGCGCTGTAGGTAGCGTACCCCTGCATAAGCCTCGACGGGCGGCAGCGCATCGCCCTGCCGAACGCGAACAAGGCCCCTCCCCTGCGAGCCGAAGAGCGGCTTCTCAACCACCTCCGTCGCCGTCCCGGCGCGCCAGCGCTCGGCCTGCGCCGCGCTTTCGCTCGCGCAAGTCGGGGGCGTGGCGATGCCGGCGCGATGCAGCAAAAAGCTGGTCATCGCTTTGTCGACGCAGCGCTCGATCGCGCGCGCGTCGTTGACCACGGGCACGCCGAGCGCGCCGAGCGCGTGCAGCAGGCCGAGCCGCAACGTCACCTGCTCGAAACTCCCGGCGGCGATCGTGCGCACCAGCACGGCATCGGGAAGCGCGGCGGCGAAGCCGGGGACGGCGACGCCCGAGCCGCCCTCACCCAGAACGAAGGCGCAATCGCGCAGCGACAGCACAAGGGCGGTCGCGCCGAGCCTGGCGAACGACTCCGCGAGCCGTCGCGTGTGCCAGTCGGGCTCGTCGACCAGGATCGCGATCCGCGCCATCTCACCCGTCGGCGGCGAAGGAGCGCGCGAGGATCGCGGGATCGAGCCGCCCGCGGCGGAAGCTCCGTCCGCTGTCGAGCGCCGTCACCTGGACAAGGCCCGGGCTGAAGAGGAGCGGATCGATCTGGTAGAAATCGCCCTTGTAGGCGGCGAACGTCTCGGCAAAGGGGCGCCCATAATCGCGGCTGGCACCGCTCGGCAAGTTCTCCGCCAAGGCCTTCGCGTCGGCCTCGGGCCCCCGCACGAAAAGCTGCGCCGTTCCGCCGTAGAGGATCGCATCGTTGGTCCGGCCCATCGCCTGGACAAAGTCCGGCGCCGGCGGCGGCAGCGGCGCGACCCCGAGCCCGTCGACAATGCGGTCCAGCGGGAACTTGAGCGTATGCGCCTTGTGCAACGCAACCTCAAGCGAGCGCGCCGCGATCTGCACCGCGCCGGCGAGGCTTTGCGTCGGCGTCATGATCACCGTCAGATGATCGGGCGCGACGCCGCAGTCGGCCGCGATCTTGCGGAGGAGCTCGGAGGGCGGCGGGCGATCGACCTCGAGCACGAGCGCTGCCCGCTCGGCCCGGTCGCGATAGCCGAGCTCGGCGAATAGCTCCTCTTTCGCCGCGAGGCTGCGGCCGGGGCCTGAGCCCAGGGCGAAGAATTTCTTGTCGCCGGCCTCGTGCTTCAGACTCCAGCCGGCGTATTGGCTGCCCAGGCAGGCGAGCACGGGATCGCTGGTATGCACTGTCACGAGCCATGGCCAGACGTCGCCGCCGGCGCCAAGCGCGACGCGGCCGAGGCCGCCGAGGCAAATCTCGGCGATACGGCGGCCGGCCTCGAGCCCGCCCGCGGCGTCGATCCCGGCGTCGACCAGGGTCGCGCCCGACGCATCGCGCGCCACGCCCAGCCGCAGCGCCACAGCATCGCGCAGCAGCGCGGCGATGAGCGGCGCACTCAGATGATTGACGCTGGGTCGAGACGCTGGCTCGGGCATGTGGCTCTCCCATCAACTTCCGGAGGGTACTGCCATTCGGCGAGTTGCGCGAGGAACCTCGCGCTCAGCCGCGCGACCTCGGTGCGCGCCGCCGCCGCCGTGGCCGCGCTTGCCCGAACCGTGCACACCGGCTCGCCGGGGCCGATGAGCGTGCCCGGCGTCCCGCGGTCCGCGGTCCAGGC
>DASVOY010000077.1:0-8172 GCA_036383115.1 Allostellaceae bacterium | reverse complement strand
GTGAGCCGCGCCGTGGCGCGGCTTCTGGCTTCGGGCCGCATCACCCGCCGCGCCGACCCCGAAGATCGCCGGCGCGCCATCCTCGACCTCACCCCCGCCGGCCGCGCCGTTTACGACCAGATCGTGCCGCTGGCGCTGGCGGTCGAGGCCGAACTCATCAGCGACCTCACCGAAGAGGAACAGGCGATCCTCAACGCGGTCATGCGCAAGCTGGAGGCGCGGACGGCCGGCGATTTCGCCGATGACGCCGATGACGACGTCGAGCTGTAGAAATGCTGTGCGGCGATGGTCCTCGCCCTTTGCGGGCGCGTCCGCTGGAACCCCGCGTTTGCGGGGTTGCCCTGCCGTGGTATAAGGCCAAGTGAGCGAACAGCGGGAGCCAGCTTGTGGCCGGAGCGACGATCCTGGTCCTCAACGGGCCCAACCTGAACCTTCTCGGCGTGCGCGAGCCGGGGACCTATGGGCGCGAGACCCTGGCCGATATCGAGGAAGCATGCCTGGAAAAGGCAGCGGAGCTGGGCCTGTCGGTGGATTTCCGCCAGTCCAACCATGAGGGGCAGCTTGTCGACTGGATCCAGGAAGCGCGCGAGAACGCCGACGGCATCATCCTCAACGCGGCGGCGTACACCCACACCTCGATTGCCATCCTCGATGCGCTCAAGGCGGCGGAGCTGCCGGTAATCGAGGTGCATCTTTCCAATATTTACCGCCGGGAAACCTTTCGCCACGCCTCTTATGTGAGCGCCGCCGCTCACGGGGTCATCTGCGGCTTCGGCGGGCATGGCTACCTGCTGGCCCTCGACGCCATGGCGCGGCTGCTCGAGACCGAGAACCGGCGCGACTGACGGAGTCTGTTCTTCTCATGGCGAATTCCAAAGACATCGCGGTGGACGGCGAACTCGTCCGCGCCTTGGCGGCGCTGTTGCAGGAAACTGGGCTGACCGAGATCGAGTATGCGGTGGGCGAGCGGCGCATCCGCGTGGTGCGTGGCGCTCCGCCCGCGCCGGCGGTGGCGCTGGCGCTTCCGCCGGCGGCGCCGGCCGCACCGGCAGCCGCCGCCGCGCCCGCCGAGTTGGCCGGCGCGGTCAAGGCGCCGATGGTGGGCACCGCTTATATGGCGCCGCAACCCGAGGCCCCGCCCTTCATCAAGATCGGGGATACCGTGCGCCAGGGCCAGACCATGCTCATCATCGAGGCGATGAAGGTGATGAACCAGATCCCGGCGCCGCGCGCCGGCCGCGTTGCGCAGATCCTCGTCACCGACGGCGCGCCCGTGGAATACGGCCAGCCGCTTCTCGTGCTGGAGTAAAGACGGCGGATGTTCGAGAAGGTCCTGATCGCCAACCGGGGCGAGATCGCGCTGCGCATCCATCGCGCCTGCCGCGAGATGGGCATCCGCACCGTCGCGGTTCACTCCACCGCCGACAACAACGCCATGCATGTGCGCCTCGCCGACGAGAGCGTGTGCATCGGCCCGCCGCCGGCGCGCGCCAGCTATCTCAACATCCCGGCGATCCTCTCGGCGGCGGCCATCACCGGCGCTGACGCCATCCATCCGGGGCTGGGCTTCCTCTCCGAGAACGCGAACTTCGCCGCCATGGTCGAGGAGCACGGCTTCACCTTCATCGGTCCGACGCCCGAGCATATCCGGCTGATGGGCGACAAGGTCGCGGCCAAGCGCGCCGCGCTCGAGCTCGGCATTCCCGTGGTGCCCGGCTCGGACGGCGGCGTCGCCGACGTCGCCGAGGCCCTCGCCGCGGCCGAGCGCATCGGCTACCCCGCGCTGGTCAAGGCGTCAGGCGGCGGCGGCGGCAAGGGCATGCGGATAGCGCAGAACGCCGAGGAGCTGAAATCCGCGGTGCCGGCGGCGCAGGCCGAGGCCCAGGCCTTCTTCAGCAACGGCGAGGTCTATCTCGAGCGCTTCCTCGGCCATCCGCGCCACATCGAGGTGCAGATCCTCGCCGACGGCCAGGGCGGCGTCATCCATCTCGGCGAGCGCGACTGCTCGCTGCAGCGGAAGCACCAGAAGCTGCTGGAGGAGACCCCCTCGCCCGCGCTCAACGCGGCCGCGCGGCAGGCGCTCGGTCGCACCGCGACCGATGCCATGCGCAAGCTCGGCTACAAGAGCGCCGGCACGATCGAGTTCCTCTACGAGGACGGCGAGTTCTTCTTCATCGAGATGAACACCCGCATCCAGGTCGAGCACCCGATCTCCGAGATGGTGAGTGGCATCGATCTCGTGCGCGAGCAGATCCGCATCGCCGCCGGCGGGCAGCTCGAATACCGGCAGGACGATATCGAGCTGACGGGCCATGCCATCGAATGCCGCATCAATGCCGAGAACCCCGAGACCTTCGCGCCCTCGCCCGGCCGCATCACCAGCTATCACGTGCCGGGCGGCCTGGGCGTGCGCGTCGACAGCGCGCTCTACCAGGGCTACACGGTTCCCCCCAATTATGACAGCCTGGTCGCCAAGCTCATCGTTCACGGTACGACGCGCAACGAGTGCCTGATGCGCCTGCGGCGCGCGCTCGAGGAATATGTCATCGCTGGCATCGACACGACCATTCCGCTGCATCAGCGGCTCATTGCGGCGCCAGATTTCATCAATGGCGACTACAACATCCACTGGCTGGAGGCGTTCGTAGCGCGTCAGCGTTGATACTGTCATCATCGAGGAGATGACTCCGCTCACACCCGAGTTGCTGCTTCGCGCCTATGCCGCCGGCATCTTCCCGATGGCGGAGGCGGCCGACGATCCCGAGGTCTTCTGGGTCGATCCGGAGCACCGCGGCATCCTGCCGCTCGACGCCTTCCACCTGCCGCGCCGGCTGGCGCGTACGATCCGGCGCGACATCTTCGAGGTGCGCTGCGACAGCGCCTTCGAGGCGGTGGTGCGCGGCTGCGCCGAATCGACGGCCGACCGGCCGAAGACCTGGATCAACGACGAGATCGTGCGGCTCTATGGCGCCCTACACCGGCTCGGCTTCGCCCACAGCATCGAGACCTGGCGCGACGGCGAACTCGTCGGCGGGCTCTACGGCGTGGCGCTCGGCGGTGCGTTCTTCGGCGAAAGCATGTACAGCCGGATCACCGACGCCAGCAAGGTGGCGCTGGCGCATCTGGTGGCGCGGCTCAAGCTCGGCGGCTTCCGCCTGCTCGACACGCAGTTCGTTACCGAGCATCTGCAGCAATTCGGCGCCACGGAGGTCTCGCGCGCCCAGTACCATCGCCGCCTGACGGCGGCGCTGGCGGTCAAGGCCTATTTGCCGCGCGAGCCGCTGGCCGGCGCCGCGGTCGTCGCCGTCTTGCAGTCGAGCACGCCGATATCGTAGATCGGATTCTCCAGCGCCGACAGCGCCGGACTCGAGGCGAACATCCAGCCGCTGAAGACACGCTCGGAGATCACGGTGGTGCGGTCGCCCTGGCGGACCTCGTCGATCTGCAGGAAGGCGGCGCTCTCCGGCTCCTCCTCGGGCGGATGCTTGATGCAGGCGCGCACGGTGATGACGAGCGTGCCGAAGCGCACGCTCTTGCCGACCGGCGCGTCGAATTTGGAGATGCGCGCCGTCGTCTTGTCGAGCCCCTGCAGCACGGCAATGGTGTCGGCTCGCGCGGTCGCGGCGCCGAGCAGCAGTGCCGGTAGCAGCAGCCAGAAGATGCGGATGTTCATCGATTGTCTTTCCGGTACGGATTGACCAGGCCGTCGGCCAGCTCGTGCAGCACCCGGCGCAGCTGCGCCTCGTCGCAGCCCATCAGCACCGCGTCCTCGAGCGCCTCCTGCGCCATTGCGCACAGCTCCTCGAGGTTTTCGTTGAGCACCTTGATCTTCTCGACGCAGGAGACCGGCTCGCCCTCGGGCGTGCGCCATTGCGGCAAGGTCAGCTTGCGATGCTTGATTGCGTCGGACATGGGGGCGCTATTTGGGCGGTGCCTTCTCACCGTTGCTCTTCGGCTGTAATCCGCCGCTGAGATAGCTGTTTATCATCGAGAAAATGTTAATGGCCGGCACGGTCTGCGCGATCGTGCCGCCCGGCTTGATGAACTCTTCGTCCCCGCCGGGCTCGAGCGCGAGATAGTTCTCGCCCAGCAGCCCGGTCGAGGTGATGGTCGCGATGGTGTCGACCGGCAGCTTGATCGACTGATCGATATTGATGTGGACCACAGCCAGATATGTTTGGGGGTCGAGGTTCTGCGAAACGACGGTGCCGACCTTGATGCCGCTGATCCGCACGTCGCCGCCGTCGCGCAGCCCGTCGACGCGGCTGAAGCGGGCGCTGAGATCATAGCCGCCGCTCGTCGGCTTTGGCCCGGTCGACGAGTAAGCGAAGAACAGGAACACGGCGGCAACCACCAGGACCACGGCGCCCATGATGGTCTCGATGGCATTGCGGCTCATTCGCTTGCGACTCCTCGCGCAGTTTCTGTCGGGCTTAATCGGGCGTCCACGGCTCGTAATCGCCGGTGGCGGGAGGACGATGGCCGCCGCGCAGCACCGAGCCGGGCGGGCGATAGGCGAGCGGCGTGCCGCTCATGTTGGGCACATGCTCCTTCTGCCATGGATATTTCTTGCGCTCGGCATCGCGCGGCACCTCATCCACGGTGTGATGCAGCCAGCCATGCCATTCCGGCGGCACGCGCGACGCCTCGGCCTCGCCGTTGTAGAGCACCCAGCGCCGCTCGCGGCTCTCTCGCCCGCCGCCGCGCTTCAAGGGCCGACGGCCGCGCTCCCGGTAATAACGGTTGCCGAACTGATCGGTGCCGACCAGCTGGCCCTTGAGCCAGGTGAAGAGCCTTGTGCCGAGGCTGATGCTCATCCGAAAGGGTCCGCCCGCCCTGCGGCCGAACGGCGGGCACGCAACGCTCGGCCGAGTTCATGAAGGGAAAAACTTGGCGGCCGGACTATGGCATCCGGAACCACGAACGTCCAGCCCTGCCCCCGGCGAGGCGGCGGGTCCCGCCACCCCGAAAGGATCGCGTCACCTTGCCGCGTCGATGACGCGCGGCCTCTTCTGCCGCCGTGGCGATAGCGCATGCTCGCCCCGGTTCTGCGCGGCTTTCCGCCGGCCCGCACCGCCGCCTTGCGGTTTCCCAACTGCCGCACCGCCCCATCCTATAAGTAGTATGTGCCGATCTTTTTATACAAAGCTGTTGATGGAGGAAACGAGTTCATGCAAGATGTGGTTTCCAAGTGAGCGGTGACCCCAACATATGGGGCCAGCCGGCCGAGTGGGGAAGTAGGGCCAGAAACTGAGCTTAGTGTCGGGGGAGTATGATGCGCGTAGAGCGGCGGTTCACGACGGCGGGGCAGGATCCGTATAGCAGCATCGAATTTCGCGTGACGACCAGCGAGATTCGGAATCCGGATGGGTCGCGGGTCTTCCATCTGCCCGACATCGATGTCCCCGCCGATTGGAGCCAAGTCGCCTGCGACATCCTTGCCCAGAAGTATTTCCGCAAGGCGGGCGTGCCGGCGAAGCTTGCACCGGTCATCGAGGAGTCGGTCCCAGACTGGCTGTGGCGGCGCACCGCCGACGAGTCGGCCCTCGCGGCGTTGCCGGCCAACGAGCGCTTCGGCTCGGAGAAGAGCGCCCGGCAGGTCTTCGACCGGCTGGCCGGCACCTGGACCTATTGGGGTTGGAAGGGCGGCTATTTCGACGGCGAGGCCGACGCCCGCGCCTATTACGACGAGATGCGCTACATGCTGTGCCGCCAGATGGCGGCGCCCAATTCGCCGCAATGGTTCAACACAGGGCTGCATTGGGCCTATGGCATCGACGGTCCGGCCCAAGGCCATTACTACGTCGACTTCAAGACCGGCGAGCTCGTGGCGTCGAACAGCGCCTATGAGCACCCGCAGCCCCATGCCTGCTTCATCCAGTCGGTCGCCGACGACCTCGTCAACGAGGGCGGCATCATGGACCTCTGGGTGCGCGAGGCGCGGCTCTTCAAGTACGGCTCCGGCACCGGCTCGAACTTCTCGAAGCTGCGCGGCGAGAACGAGAAGCTGTCGGGCGGCGGGCGCTCCTCCGGCCTCATGAGCTTCCTCAAGATCGGCGACCGCGCGGCGGGCGCCATCAAGTCCGGCGGCACGACGCGGCGCGCCGCCAAGATGGTGACCGTCGACATCGACCACCCCGACATCGAGGCCTATATCGACTGGAAGGTGCGCGAGGAGCAGAAGGTCGCCGCCCTCGTCGCCGGCTCGAAGCTGGCCCAGAAGCATCTCAATCTCATCATGGCGGCGTGCCATACGCCGGAAGCCGCGGCACTGAACGAAGGCCGCTTCGATCCCGCACGCAACCCGGCGCTCAAGCGCGAAATCAAGGCGGCGCGGCGCGCCATGATCCCGGAGAACTTCGTACAGCGCGTCATCCAGTTCGCCCAGCAGGGCTACACCGAGATCGATTTCCGCGTCTACGACACGGATTGGGACAGCGAGGCTTATCTCACCGTCTCCGGGCAGAACTCGAACAACTCGGTGCGCGTCACCAACGACTTCCTCGCGAAGGTCGAGGCGGATGGCGACTGGAACCTGACCCGCCGCACCGACGGCAAGGTGCACAAGACCCTCAAGGCGCGCGACCTCTGGGAGAAGATCGCCTATGCCGCCTGGGCGAGCGCCGATCCCGGCCTGCAATACGACACCACCATTAATGAGTGGCACACCTGCCCCGAGAGCGGTCGCATTAACGCGTCGAACCCGTGCTCGGAGTACATGTTTCTCGACGACACCGCGTGCAACCTCGCCTCGCTCAACCTGATGGCGTTCCGCCGCGAGGATGGCGGCTTCGACACGCCGGCGTTTGAGCATGCGACGCGCCTGTGGACGATCACGCTCGAGATCGCCGTGCTGATGGCGCAGTTCCCCTCGCGCGAGATCGCCCGGCTCTCCTACGAGTTCCGCACGCTGGGGCTGGGCTACGCCAATATCGGCGGGCTGCTGATGGCTTCGGGTGTGGCTTACGACAGCGATGTCGGTCGCGCGGTCGGCGGCGCGATCAGCGCGGTCATGACCGGCATCGCCTATGCGACATCGGCGGAGATGGCGGGCGAGCTCGGCCCCTTCCCCGGCTTCGCCAACAACCGCGAGGCGATGCTCCGTGTCATCCGCAACCATCGACGCGCCGCGCATGGCGAGACCGCGGGCTATGAGGAGCTGGCGATCCTCCCCGTCCCGCTCGACGCGGCGAATTGCCCCGACCAGGCGCTGGTGCAGGCGGCGCGCCATGCCTGGGACGCCGCGCTGGCGCTGGGCGAGCTCAACGGCTATCGCAACGCGCAGGCCACGGTGATCGCGCCGACCGGCACGATCGGCCTGGTGATGGATTGCGACACTACCGGCATCGAGCCGGATTTCGCCCTGGTCAAGTTCAAGAAGCTCGCCGGCGGCGGCTATTTCAAGATCATCAACCGCATGGTGCCGGAGGCGCTGCGCGTGCTCGGCTATGGCGGCGAGGAGATCGAGGAGATCACCCGCTACGCCGTGGGTCATGCGACGCTCGCGGGCGCGCCCGGCATCAACCACGAGACGCTCAAGGCCAGGGGCTTCACGGACGGCGCAATCGCGGCCGTCGAGGGCGCACTCGCCGCCGCCTTCGACATCAAGTTCGCCTTCAACAAATGGACGCTTGGCGAGGAGTTCTGCAAGGCGGCCTTCGGCTTGAGCGACGCGCAGCTCGACGACCCCTCCTTCGACATGCTGGCGGGGCTCGGCTTCAGCCGGGCCGAGATCGAGGCCGCCAACACCTATTGCTGCGGCGCCATGACGCTTGAGGGCGCGCCCTTCCTCAAGGACGAGCACCTGCCGGTCTTCGATTGCGCCAATCCCTGCGGGCGGATCGGCAAGCGCTTCCTCTCGGTCGAGAGCCACATCCGCATGATGGCGGCGGCGCAGCCCTTCATCTCCGGCGCCATCTCCAAGCCCGTCAACATGCCGAACGCGGCGACGGTCGACGAGTGCAAGGACGCCTACATGCTGTCCTGGCGCCTCGGCCTCAAGGCCAACGCGCTCTATCGCGACGGCTCGAAGCTGTCGCAGCCGCTCCAGTCCTCGCTCATCGCCGATGAGGATGACGAGGACGCCGTTGCCGAGCTCATGGAAAAGACGCCGGCCGAGCGCGTGCCCGCGGTGGCGGAGCGGGTCATCGAGCGCGTGGTCGAGCGCTTCAT
>DASVOY010000076.1:0-8430 GCA_036383115.1 Allostellaceae bacterium | reverse complement strand
CCTCATCCTGAGCCTGTCGAAGGACGCACAACAGATTTGCAGCCTCGGTTTCAGCGATCTGACGTTTCTCCGTACGCTCTTGCCCACGCACGACGGTGAAGCGATTCCACCTGGTCTGGACATTCTGTTGTGTCACGGATATCCGGATTGAGCTTTGTGCTGCCACTTCGATCATCATGGCCGGCCTCCGCGCGATCATTCGCCGGCCTCGCCGATGATCGACCATTCCTTCACCCGCGCCAGATGGACGTAGTCCGAATAGCGCGGCGCCTTCTCCGGCCAGGGCACGGCGCGGTAGGGCGTGCCGGGATCGTCGAAGCGGGCGATGAGAGCGCTGACGCCGGCCACCGCATCGGCGACGAGCCGCTGCGCGGCGGCGGCATCGGCGGCAAGCGGTTTCACCTCGCCCGGCGGATCGCCGCCGGTGAGATGCCAATAGGCGATCTCGCTGATCGATGCCGGCGCGATTCCGGCGAAGCCTCCGCCCTCGGCCATCGCCGCCTCGAGCGGGAGCTGCGGCGAGAAGCCGAGTTCGACATCCTTGGGCGACGGCACGGCGCCGGTCTTGTAGTCGATCAGCACCAGCCCGCCCTCGCGCCGCCGGTCGATGCGATCTGCCTTGGCGGTGAATACGAATCGCCCGGCCGGGCCCGCCAGCCCGAGCTGCCCTTTGAGTTCGCTGCAGGTTGCCGCGAGAAACTGCCGGCGCTGGCGCTCCTCTGCGACGAACCAGCGCGCGATCCGCTCGAAGCGCGGCCACCAGAAGGCACGCACGCCGGGCCGCTCCAGCGCGTTGCCGAAAGCGCTGACACCCATCGCCAGGAGTTGCGCTTCCGCGTCGGCCGGCAGTGCATCGGGGAAGGCGCGGACGAAGTCATCGAGCGCCTGATGGATGAAGATGCCGCGATCCGCCGCGCCGGGATCGGCGTCGATCGGCTCCAGCGCCTTGAGCCGCAAGATCTCGCGCGCGTAGAGGGCGTAGGGATCGCGCATCCAGGTCTCGACCTGCGTCACCGCCAACTGGCGGGGCCGCGCCGCCACCGGCGGCCGCGGCTCGGGCGGTGCCAGCGCGAGGCGGGCCGGCGGCTCGTCGAGCAGCGCCTGCCAGGCGAGCGGCTCGACGGCGGCGCCCAGGCGGCCCTCGAGTCCGGCCGCACGCAACACCGTCTCGAGCCGCAGCAGCCAGCGTGACGGCACCGTCGGCGCGCCCTCGACACGGAGCGCGCGCGTCAGCACCACCTCGCGCGCGCCGAGCGCCTGGGCGAAATCATGCGCGGCGACGCCGATGCGGCGCTCGGGCGGCGGCAGGCCGAACTCGCGCCGCATCGGCCGCGACAGCCAGGGATCGCTCTCCGCCTGCGGCGGCCAGACGCCCTCGTTGAGCCCGCCCAGGATCAACAGGTCGGCGTGCTGCAGGCGCGCTTCGAGCAAGCCCCAGATGGCGAGGCGCGGATGGCGGCCGAAGCGCGGCCGCACCACCGGGCCGGCGATCAGCGCCTCGAACAGCGCCTGGTAGCCGGCGCCATCGAGCGGCGGCAGGCTGTCCGCCGCCTGCAGCAGCTCCGCGACGAATTCCGCCGCCGCCTCGCCGGCCGCCTCGCGCCACAGCCGCGCCGCGCCATCCTCCGCAGCGCTCGCCGCCAGCGCCTCGGCGGCAGCGACATGCGCGGCGACGAGCGCGCGCACCGGCGTCTCGCCTTGCGCCAGCGCGGCGAGGAGCGGGGCAAGCGCCATTTCGAGCCGATCGATGAAGGCGTCGAGCCCACGCTTCTCCTCCGGCAGCGCCGCGCGCAGGCCGGCGATCCCCGGCGCCGGGCGCGGCCCGCGCAGCACGGCGATCTCGAGCCGCCGCACCTGCGCGCGGAACGCCTCGGGCGCGCTGCCGCAGGCCGCCAGCGGATGCTTCAGCGCGGCAAGCAGCGGCAAGGGCGCAAGCCTCTCCGTCGCGACGTCGAGCACCATGCGCAGGAACACGCCGGGCGGCGTCTTGCCGAGCGGCACGCCGGCGGAGTCGTCGATCTCGATGCCCCAGCGGCCGAGCTCGGCGGCGACGCGGCGGGCGAGACCGCGGTCCGGCGTGACCAGCGCCGCGGTCTCGCCGGGATGCTCCAGCCGCTGGCGCAGCAGGAGCGCGATGACCGCGGCCTCCTCCTGCGAGCCGGGACAGTCGAGGCGCATCAGCCCGTCGAGCGCGCTCCCATCGATGCCGGCGAGACCCCGCCAGCGATGGCTCTCGGCCGCAGGGCGCAGCGCCTCGGCCACCAGCCGCCGCCGTGCCGTGCGGCCGCCGCGCAGGCCCGGCGCGGGCCACGGGCGCAGGTCGGCGGGCTCGATCTCGAGCCGGCGCAGGAGGCGCGCCGGCAGATGCTGCGGATGGGCGGGATCGCCGGCGATCTCGCCCCAGCTCTCGGCGTCGATGTCGCGGTCGACCTCGGGCAGCACCACGGCGCCTTGCGGCAGGCAAGCGACCACGGCGAGAAGATCGGCGACCGCGGCGACGCCGCCGCTGAGTCCGGCGGCGATGACGGGATGGGAAGGCGGGTCGCGCCGCCATGCCTCGGCTTGCGCGGCGAGGGCGCGGTTGCGCCGCTCGGCCGGATCGAGACAGCCGTTCTCGGCGAGGAGGCGCGGCCAATGCTCGGTGAGGATGCCGAGGAACTCCAGGCTCTGCTGCCAGTGCTGGGCGTAATTGGCCGGCACCAGCTCGGCGAGCCGCGCGAGGTCGCAGCCTTCGGTCTGCACCTCGTCGAGGAAGCGGGCGAGCTCGCGCGCCAGCGGCGCGGCCTGCCCCGCCGTCACCGGCCCGCTGCCGCGCGCGCGACCCCAGGCGAGCACGAGCCGGGTCAGCAGGAGCTGGCGCCGCAGCTCCGGCACGGCGGGCGGAATATCGAAGCCGGGCTCGCTCTCGGCCTCCTCGGCGAGGAAGACGAGCTCCTCGGCATCGACATCGCCGACCGGCGCGAGGCGCGGCAGCAGCAGCGCCCGGCCGCCGCTCGCGCGCAGGAAGGCCTCGCGCAGCGCCCGCACGGCACGGCGCGTCGGCAGCAGGATGGTGTGACGCGCGAGGGCCAGCGGATCGCCGCCGCTCTCCGCCATCAGCCCCGCCACCAGCGTGTCGAGGAACGGCAGGTCCGAGGCGATGGTGAAGACGGCGGGACGCATGGCTCGCCGCCTTTCCACTACCGCTCGATGCGATGGTTGACGAGGCGCGCCTCGGCGAGGGCGAGCGCGTCGGGCGTGCCGACGTGGTACCACTCGCCATCATGCACGATGGCGGCGAGCCGGCCGGCGGCAAGGGCGCGGTCCCACAGCGGGTTGAGCGAGAACTTGCCGGGCTTCTGGCCGTCGAACAACCGGCGATGCACGATCTGCACGCCGGCGAAGAGATGCGGCGCCACCTCGCGCTCGCGCCGCCGGCGCACGCCGCCCAGCGGGTCCATGATGAAGTCGCCCGGTCCCTCATAGCCGAGCGCGCTCGTGGTGCGCTGCAGCAGCAGGAGCGCATCGAGCCGCGCCGCGTCCCATGTCCTGGCGAGCCGACGCAGCGCCGGGACCTTGCCGTCGAGCCAGAACACGTCGCTGTTGACGACGTAGAAGAATTCGTCGAGCAGCGGCAGCGCCTTCAGGATGCCGCCTCCGGTCTCGAGCAGCTCCTGCTCGTGCGAGAGCGCGATCGCGGGCGTGCGGCGCCCTTCGAGATGGCGCGCGATCATCTCCGACTTGTAGTGGACGTTGACGACGAGGCGCGGCACGCCGGCATCGGCGAGGCGGTCGATGGCGTGGTCGATGAGCGCCTTGCCGCCGATCGAGACGAGCGGCTTCGGGACGCGGTCGGTGATCGGGCGGAGCCGGGTGCCGAGCCCGGCCGCAAGCACCATGGCGCTTTGCGGCACCGTCATGCCGCCGACCGGCATGGCGGAATCCGGCGCAGGCTCGGCGGGATGTGCCGATCGAGCCAGCGCGCGACCGGCGCCAGCGCGGGATGGCGCAGGTCCTGCTCGATCAGGCGCCAGACGCGCGGGATGTGCGCGAGATAGACGGGCTTGCCGTCGCGCACGCAGAGGCGGGTGAAGATGCCGACGATCTTGCAGTTGCGCTGCGCGCCGAGCACGGCATAGGAGGCGGCGAAGGCGTCGCGGTCGAGCGCGGGAAACGCGGCGAGATAGCGGCGCAGCATCGCCGCGACGAGATCGCCCGGCACGTCGCGCCGCGCATCCTCGAGCAGCGAGACGAGGTCGTAGCTGCGGGGCCCGATCACCGCATCCTGGAAATCGAGCAGCCCGCAGGCGGCGATGCCGGCGCGGCCGTCGAGCAGCATGAGGTTGTCGACGTGATAGTCGCGCAGCACGAGGGTGTCCGGCACGCCGCGCGCCACCGGCAGCAAGCCGCGCCAGAGCGCCAGATATTCCTCGCGCAGCGCGGGATCGGTCGGATGCCCGGTGACCGCCGGCAAGTACCAGTCGACGAGCAGCGCCGCCTCGGTGAGGAGCCGCGGATCGTCGTAGGGTGGCATGAATGCGGCGCGCGACGGCGCGAATCCCTGATGCAGCGCGATGAGGAGATCGACGGCGAGCGCGTAGAGCGGCTCCTCCTTGGCGCCGGCGGCGAGGAGCCGCGTATAGGTGCTGTCGCCGAAATCCTCGAGCAGCAGCAACCCCTCCGCGACGTCCTCGGCGAGGATTTGCGGCGCGCTGAAGCCGAGGCCGCGCAACAGCCGCGCCACGGCGGTGAACGGGCGCACATCCTCCTTGGGCGGCGGCGCATCCATCAGCACCGCGCGGCGGCCGGCATCGGCGAGCCGGTGGTAATGGCGGAAGGAGGCGTCGCCGGCGAGCGGCCGGTGCGGCACGCCGCCCCAGCCGGAAGCGGCGAGGAAGGCGGCGATGCGCTCGGCGCGCTCAGCCATGACCGATGCCCTCGAGGCGCGCGGCCCAGCTTTGCGTGCCGCTGAGCCGGGCGATGCGCGCCGTGTCGCGCGGCCCCGGCGCCAGAGCCAGCAGCAGATGCTCCGCCGGCAGCAGCGCCCCCAGCCGCTCCGGCCATTCGATCAGGCTGACGCCCTCGGCGAACGCCTCCTCGATGCCGAGCTCGTAGGCCTCCTCGGGCGCGGTCAGCCGGTAGAGGTCGAAATGCCAGACCGGCGGATGGTCAGCAAAAGCGTAGGTCTCGACCAGGGTGAAGGTCGGGCTCGGCACCTCCTCGGCGCCGGAGCCCAGGGCGCGAATGAAGGCCCGGGCGAAGGTGGTCTTGCCGCTGCCCAGGTCGCCCTCGAGGCCGATGACGTCGCCGCGCCGCGTCCGCTTCGCCAGACGCCCGGCGAGGCCAGCGGTCGCGGCCTCGTCCGGCAGGTCAACGGCAAAGGCGATGGCGGGGCTCACCGGCCCCTTTTATTCCTTTCCGGTGATAGGCCGCAACCGTGACCGGAAGCTAGACCGCGGCCACTTTGCCGCTGGCTGCCGATTTGACGATGGCCTCCAGCGCCGTCACGGTAGCGACCATCTCCGGTTGCGGCACGGGATAGGGCGCCCGACCCTCGGCTGCATCGGCAAAGGCTTCGAGGTTGGCGCGGACCGCCGGGGCGGGCGGGTATTCGACGCGGGCCAGGCGCCCGCCCTTCGGACAGCGGGTCAGGACCCAACCCTCCGGCGACTCGGGATGGGCCTTGTCGCGCACCTCGGCCCAGCCCTGGTTGCCATAGACGGCGAAGCGCCCGTCGAACGGCGTCGCCAGGATGGCGCTCAGCAGCAGGTTGGCGCCGCTCTTGAAGCCGGCGAGCACCCCCAGCGTGTCGCCATTGGCAAGGTTGCTGCCGAGCCGGCGCACGCTGGCAAAGACGTGATCGGCCGGCCCGAGCAGGCTCACGGCGAGGTCGAGCTGGTGGATGCCGGTGGCGGTCAGCGGCCCGGCCGGCGCTTCGGCGCCCGAGAGCCGCCAGTTGTCCGGCGGCAGGCTCAGGAACTTGTCCTGGCTGAAATTCGCCTCGATCTGCAGCAGGGTGCCAAGCTCGCCCGCGGCGGCGAGGCGCTTCAGCTCCCGCATCGGCGGCTCGAAGCGCCGCTCGTGGCCGACCGCGAGCACGACGCCCCGGGCGTTGCACAGCCGGATCGACTCATCGACATCGGCACGGGTCAAGGCCAGCGGCTTCTCGCAGAAGACATGCTTGCCCGCCGCCGCGGCGCGGGCGATCTGCGCGGTGTGGAGCGTATGCGGCGTGCACAGGACCACGCCCTGGACGGCGGTGTCCTTGAGCACCTCCCCGTATTCGGTCGAGGCGGCAAGCCCGCGCTCCGCCGCCCAGGCGATGGCCTTGGGATCGGTGTCCACGGCGCGCACCACGCGCAGCTTGGCGCTGCCTTTGAGCGTCTCGACGATGTTCCTGCCCCACCAGCCCAGCCCGACGACCGCCACAGACAACATCGGTTCCTCCCCGTTCCGCCCAGACAACCGGCCGATCACAACCCGATGCCCCGACGATATCACGGAGATGCCGGTTGCACCGTGTCGGCGCCACCGCCAAGGTAGCGCCGGCAGCACGGGAGCAGGCATGGCAGGCGAGGTCAATCGTACGGATGTGGCGATCATCGGCGCCGGCCCGGTCGGGCTCTTCGCCATCTTCGAATGCGGCATGCTCAAGATGCGCTGCCACGTGATCGATGCGCTCGACACGCTGGGCGGGCAATGCGCGGCGCTCTACCCGGAGAAGCCGATCTACGACATCCCCGGCCATCCCGTCATCGACGCTGCCGCACTCATCGACAAGCTTGCCGAGCAGGCGGCCCCGTTCCACCCGGTCTACCATCTGGCGCAGCAGGTCGAGCGCGTGGCGCCGCTGCCCGCGGGCGGCTTCCGGATCGAGACGACGCTCGGCACCGCGGTCGAGGCGCGCGCCGTGGTCATCGCCGCCGGGGTCGGCGCCTTCGGCCCGAACCGGCCGCCGCTCGACGGGATCGAGGATTTCGAGGGCAAGAGCATCTTCTATCTGGTCAAGCGGCGCGAGGATTTCCGCGGCAAGCGCGTGGTCATCGCCGGCGGCGGCGACTCGGCGGTGGACTGGGCGCTATCGCTCGCCGAGGTGGCGGCCCAGGTCATGGTCGTGCACCGCCGGCCGAAATTCCGCGCGGCGCCCGAGTCGGCGGCCCGCCTGGAGCAGCTCGCCGCAGCGGGCAAGATCGAGATGATCATCCCCTATCAGCTCGCCGGCCTCGACGGCAGCGGCGGCCGGATCGAGGCGGTGGTGGTGGCCGATCTCGATGGCCGCACCCGGCGGCTCGCCGCGGATGTGCTGCTGCCGTTCTTCGGCCTGTCCATGAATCTCGGGCCGATCGCGCAATGGGGGCTCAATCTCGAGCGCAACCACATCCTCGTCGATCCCGCGACCAGCGCCACGTCGGTGCCCGGGATCTTCGCCATCGGCGACATCGCGACTTATCCCGGCAAGCTCAAGCTCATCCTCTCGGGCTTCGCCGAGGCGGCGATGGCCGCGCACGCGATCTTTCCCCTCGTCCATCCCGGCGAGGCGCTGCATTTCGAATACTCGACGACGAAGGGCGTGCCGGGCCGCGGCTGAGGCCTTCTACTCCCCCGCCGAGCGGCGCGCCTCGGCGGCGGCGACGCTCAAATAGCAGGTCACGGTGGTGCCGCTGCCGGGGCGCGAATCCATCTCGACCGTGCCACCGTGGAGCTCGATGAAGCTCTTGACCAGCGAGAGGCCGAGGCCGGGGCCCGAGTGGCGCGCATTGGGGCTGCCGCGCTCGAACTTCTCGAAGATGCGCGCCTGGTCCTCGCGCGGCACACCGACGCCGGTATCGGCAACGATGAGCGCGACGCGGCCGCCGGTGCGCCGCGCCGCGAGCGTCACCATGCCGCCGGCGGGCGTGAATTTGAGCGCGTTCGAGATGAGGTTGAACAACGCCTGCTTGAGGCGCCGCTCGTCGCCATGGAGCGAGCCGATGTCGGTCGGGCAGTCGAATTCGAGCTTCAGGTTCTGGTTACGCGCGCGCTCGCGGCTCAGCGACAGCACGCTCGACATCAGCGTGTGGATGTCGATCTCCTGAGTCTCCAGCGTCATGTAGCCGGCCTCGATGGTGGCAAGGTCGAGGATGTCGTTGATGAGCGAGAGCAGGCGATGCGAGCTGTCGAGGATGCCGCGGCTGTAATCGAGCTGGCGCGGCGAGAGATCGCCGAAATACTGGTTGGTCAGGATCTCGGCGAAGCCGATGATGGCATTCAACGGTGTGCGCAGCTCGTAGGAGACATTGGCGATGAACTCGCTCTTGAGCCGGCCGGCGGTCTCGAGCGCTTCGTTGCGCTCCCGGAGCGCGTGCTCGACGCGGGTCGAATCCGTGACGTCGAGATAGCTCAGCAGCACGTTGCCGTCGGGCAGCGGCACCGTCACCGCCTGGAGGATCGAGCCGTCGCGCCGCGACAGGC
>DASVOY010000075.1:0-3473 GCA_036383115.1 Allostellaceae bacterium | reverse complement strand
CTCGCCGCCATTGGCGAGATCGAGCGCCACGACCCGGCCGCTCTGCCCGCGCTCCATGAGATCGTGGCACCAGCGCTCATAGGGCTGGGCGCGCGAGCCGTCGGTCACCAGCAGGCTCCGCCCATTGGCGCCCGGCGCGATGGCGTTGACCGCGGTGAAGGGCACGCCCGCCGCTTGCTGCCAGCGCTTCCCGCCATAGGCGCCGCCCACCACCTGCACCTCGCGGCCGTCGAGCGCGACGGCAAGGCCGCCCTCGGCGAGACAGCAGAGCGCGGTCACCGTCCGGTCGAAGCGCGCGATCTCGGTGGGCGCGCCGGCGCCCAGCCGCAGCACCGACTGGCCGTTGGCGACGAAGACTGCCTTGCCGTCGGTGGCGAGATCCTCGGGCGCATCGAGCTCGGCGAGAACCGGGGCCGCCTCGAGCAGCTGGTTGGGCTTCAGCTGCCCATCGAAAGGCGGCACCGTGGTCGAGGCCTCGCCGCGGCCGAGGACCCGGTCGACCAGCCGCTCGACGGCCGCGATCATGACCGCCTCCCCCAGCGCACGTCGTACTGCACGAAATTCGGATCGGCTTTGGGCAGCTTGTAGCGGCCGATGCGGTTGTTCTGGATGCCGCCGAGATAGAGATAGCCGCGATGTTCGCGCATCGAGGTGATCATCGGATGGTTCACGCCGCCGAGATCCCAGAGCGACTCCAGCACCTCCCGGCGCTCGTTGAACTTGATGACGCAGCCGGTATTGATGTTGGGGAAGAGCCACTCGTCGACCGGCAGCCGCTTCGACATGCGCCGCCGGAACCCCGGCATGCGCCAGGCGAGGTCGAGCGCCGGGCAGCGCATCCCGACCAGCGCCAGCCAGTAATTGCCGTCCGAGGCCAGGTTGATGTTGTCGGGATAGCCCGGCAAATTGTCGAGCACCATCTCGACCTTGCCGGATTTGGGCCCGGCGAACCAGTAGCGCTTCACCGTGCAGCCCCAGGTCTCGGCGAACAGGACCGACTGCCCGTCGCTTGCGATGCAGACGCCATTGGGGAATTTGAGCCCGCGCAGCACCGTGCGCGTGGTGTTGCTGTTGGGATCGTAGCAGACGATGCGGCCGTTGCCGCGCGCCTCAAGCCCGTCCACCGGCCACTCATGCATCTCGTAGCGGACGGTCGCCTCGGAGAAGAAGATGCGCCCGTCATCGGCGATGTCGAGATCGTCGGCGAGCCTGAGCCGGCTGTCGTCATTCACCGAGCGCAGGCTGCGATTGGTCTCGTCGGTCGCCTTCTCGACATGGCGGTTGGGCGTGACGCGGTAGAGCCCCATTCCGCCGATGCAGACATAGAGATTGTCCTGGCGGTCGAAGGCCATGCCGAGCGGCTGGCCGCCGATATGCGCGTAGACCTCCATACGCTCGTAATCGGGCGGGAAGAAGCGGATGATGTCGCCGTGGCGTGACCCAGCATAGAGATTGTCCTCGCGGTCGAGGATGACATCCTCCGGCGCCTCGATGCGGCCGAGGCCGATCTCGGTCACGTCGCGCAAGCGGTCATTGAGGGCGAAGGCGGTGCCGCTGTCGGGCGCCGTCGAGGGCACCGGCGGCATCGCGTGGTAGGTGGGGCTGACATAGACCTTGCTGATGATGCGGTAGCGGTTCTTGACCCAGCGGATGTCGATCATCGCTGCCAGGATCAGGATGCCCGCCAGCACCATGCGGTTGATGCCGCCCGGCGCCGAGAGCGTGGTGAGACCGTTGGTGATCAGCAGCACGATCAGCGTGCCGACCAGCGCCTTTGCCACCGAGCCCTTGCCGCCGCCGAGGCTGATGCCGCCCAGGATCGCCGCGGTCAGCACCATCACCTCGAGCCCGACGCCGATATCGCCGCCGACCGTGCCAAGCCGCGCCGCGAAGAAGAGCGCGCCCACCGCGGTGAGCATGCCGCTGGCGACATAGCACTGCGCGATGGTGCGGCGGACCGGTATGCCGGAATTATAGGCGGAGCGGCGCGAGCCGCCGATCGCGGTAATATGCCAGCCTGGCCTGAGGCGCGTCAGGAACACATGGCCGAAGATCGCCACCGCTGCATAGACGAGCGCGACGCTCGGCACGCCGAAGAGGTCGCCGCCGCCCATGAAATTCCAGCTCGGCATGTCGGGGAACGCCGCCGCGATCTGGTTCGAATAGTCGAGGATCAGCAGGTCGTAGCCGGCGCGATAGACGATGAGGGTGATAAGCGTGGTGATGAAGGCGCGCAGGCGAAAATAGCCGATGAGGACTCCGTTCACCGCGCCGAGCAGCCCACCCACCAGGATGGTGACCGGGATCACCGCTGCCACCGGCCAACTCAGGATGTCGAGACAGAACAGCGCGCAGAAATCGGTGAGCGCGAACATCGACCCGACCGAGAGGTCGATGCCGCCGACGATGATGACCAGCGACATGCCGAGCACGACCAAGCCGATCTCGCCAGCCTGCCGCGCCGTGTCGCCGAGGCTCGCCGGCGAGAGGAAGCCGTCGATGGCGTGGCTCAGCACGAGGGCGACGACGATCAGGACGATCACCGGGATCGCCGTCTCGGTCCACCGCTTGGAGAGGATTTCGCCGAGCAGATGGTCGGGCCAGTAACGGTAGCGCAGGCTGACGAGCTTTTCGTTCATCGGCATCTTATGGAAAGCGGGAGCCGCCCGTGGCTTACGCGGCGGAGAGCAGAACTGGGCGAGACAAGCGGCCGGGTCCTAGGCACGGAGAGGCTTCGGACCCGGCCGGACGCGCCGCTACTGCGTCATCTTGGCCAGGCTCCAGCAGGTGCCTTCGACCCCGGCATTGTCCTTGGTGATCGGGATGAGCGTCGTGTACATCGAGCCCTTGAAGGCACCGGGCTTGACCCCCGAAGAAAGCAGCCACTTGATCATGCCAGCCATGTCGGCGGCCTGGGTTGGCACGTCATAGCTGAGGTCGAGGTCGAAGGTTCCCGATTTCACCTGGTCGCAGGCACCCTTCTGCTCGCCACCGCCCGAGGTGGCGACGAATACCTTCCCGGTGAGGCCCGCTTCCTTCACCGCGGCGGCGGTGCCGATATCCATGCCGTCCCAGAAGCCGACAATGCCGCAGAGATCAGGATTCTGCTTCAGCACCGTCTGGGTGATCGCCTTGGCTTTAGACGCGTCCCAATCCGCCGCCTGACTGGAGACGACCTTGATCTCGGGATGCTTCGCCAGCACATTCTCGACGCCCTTCAGCGTATAGGCGCTGGCCGCCGCCGAGAGCGCGCCCTGCACGATGGCGATCTTGTTCGACTTGCCCTTGCAGGCCGCCACCACGGCCTCCGTGTCGCGCTCGCCGATCTCGATCCAGTTGGCGCCGACGAAGGCGGTGGTGCGATAGGCGGAGCCCATATTGATCTGGACGACGTAGATGCCCTCGTTCTCCGCGCGCTGCAGCAGCTTCGCATAGGTCTGCACGTCGGGAGTGTGGATGATCATCACCGCCGG
>DASVOY010000074.1:0-3685 GCA_036383115.1 Allostellaceae bacterium | reverse complement strand
AGGTCTGGCGCCTCGGCGTCGGGCGCACCTTCCAGATCACTCAGAGCTACGCCTCGATGAGCGTGCGCGAGAACGTGCAGCTCGCGCTCATTGCCCATCACCGCCGGCTCTTCTCGTTCCTGCGGCGTGCCGCCGCGCTCTATCTCGACGAGGCGGCGGCGCTGCTCGACCGCATCGGCATGGCGGCGCAAGCCGAACGGCCCTGCGGCGTGCTCGCTTATGGCGACCTGAAGCGACTCGAGCTGGCCGTGGCGCTCGCCAATTCTCCGCGCCTCCTGCTCATGGACGAGCCGACCGCCGGCATGGCCGCGGGCGAGCGGCTCGCGCTCATGGCGCTCGCGGCACCGCTGGCGCGCGAGCGCGGCATCAGCATGCTCTTCACCGAGCACGACATGGATGTCGTCTTCGCCCATGCCGACCGCCTCATCGTCATGAACCGCGGCCGCATCATCGCCGATGGTGCGCCTGCCCACGTGCGCAACGACCCGCAGGTGCGCGAGGTCTATCTCGGCGCCGGCACCATGTTCGCGGCATGACGGCGGGCGCGGGCGATCCGCTGCTCGAGGTCGCGGGCCTCAACGTCTTCTACGGCCGGGCGCATGTGCTCTTCGATGTCGACCTGTCGCTCGGGCGCGGCGAGGTGTTGGCATTGCTCGGCCGCAACGGCGCGGGAAAATCGACGACGCTCAAGGCGATCATCGGTCTGGCGCGGGCGGCATCGGGCGCCATACGCTGCGGCGGCACGCGCATCGACGGCCGGCCCCCCTACGCCATCGCGCGGCTCGGCATCGGCTATGTGCCGGAGGACCGGCGCATCTTCAGCGATCTCACTGTGGAGGAGAACCTCGATGTCGGCCGCCAGCCGCGGCGGCAGGGCGCGCCCTATTGGACTCCCGAGGCACTCTTCCGCCTGTTCCCCAACCTCGCCGAGCTGCGCAAACGGCCGGGCGGGCGCATGAGCGGCGGCGAGCAGCAGATGCTGACCATCGCCCGCACGCTCATGGGCAACCCGATGCTGCTGCTGCTCGACGAGCCCTCGGAAGGGCTCGCGCCGCTTGTGGTCGATGCGCTGCTCGCCAAGATCGGCGAACTGAAGGCGCAGGGCCTGACGATCCTGCTGGCGGAGCAGGGCATCGAATTCTCGCTCGAGCTCGCCGACCGCGCCGCCATCATCGAGAAGGGCCGCGTCCGCTACACCGGGACGATGTCGGCGCTGCTCGCCGATGAGGCGCTACAGCACGCTTATCTCAGCGCGTGAGGCACTCGCGGCGGCAGAGATTCGTCGTTTACCGCGGGCAATCGGGTGACTAGACTGATCGCGCAATTTCCGAGCAATGCGCGACCGGGTGTCATGCAGGAGGGCGGATATGCAGCAGCTGGATAGGCGGGTGTTCCTAGGCGCCGTCATGGTTGGCGCGGCCTTTGGCGGCACATTGACGAGCCGGCTCGCGCATGCCGCCGGCAAGATCACGCCCGGCGCGCGCGACGTCTTCATCATCATCGACGTGCAGAACTGTTTCGTGCCGGGCGGCTCGCTCGCCGTCAAGGGCGGCGACGAGATCGTGCCGCTGGTCAACCGCATCGCCAAGAGCTTCCCCCATGTGGTGATGACGCAGGACTGGCACACGCCGCATCACATCTCGTTCGCCTCCTCGCATGCCGGCAAGAAGCCGTTCGACATCACCGACCTTCCCTATGGCAAGCAGGTGCTGTGGCCCGACCACTGCGTCCAGGGCACGCCGGGCGCGGAGCTCGTCAGGGGCCTCGACGTCCCCCGCGCCGAGCTGGTGCTGCGCAAGGGCTATCGCGACAAGGTCGACAGCTACTCCGCCTTCAACGAGGCCGACCGCAAGCCGACGGGACTCGCCGCCTATCTGCGCGAGCGCGGCCTGAAGCGCGTCTTCCTCGCCGGCCTCGCCACCGATTTCTGCGTCGCCTGGAGCGCCGTCGACGCGCGCAAGGCCGGGTTCGAGACCTATGTCATCGAGGATGCCTCGCGCGGCATCGACGCCAACGGCTCGCTGGCCAAGGCCTGGGCGGACATGAAGCAGGCGGGCGTTCACCGCATCCAGTCCACCGACCTGGTGATCGCCAGCGCGTGACCGGCGTCCGCCGCGTCGGAAGGTGGCATGACGGTCTATATCGTTGCGCAGCTCAAGTTCACCAACCGGGAGGCCTACGACCGCTATCAAGCGCGGTTCTGGGATGTGTTCCGGCAGTTTGACGGGCGCCTGCTTGCCGCCGACGAGAGCCCGCAGGTGCTGGAGGGCCGCTGGGACCGGATGTCGTTTCCCGATGAGGGCGCAGCCCGCCGCTTCTTGGAATCCGCCGCCTATCAGGAAATCGCCAAGGACCGCAAGGCGGGGGCGGAAGCTGTCGTGCTGCTGGCCAAGGGATTTTCTCCGACGGGATGAGACCGGCCACGTCGACTGAACGAGATCTGTCCTAACCCTTCACCACCTCGGGCATGATGGTCGCGGGCGGCGTGTTGCGTGAGCGGCCGATGCGGACCAGCCCGTCGATGATGACCATGCCGATGCCGGGAAGGTCGCCCTTGCGGACGCTGTCGAGGAGGTCGCGCCCGGCCGAATGCTGCGCGCGGTCCATGATGACGAAATCCGCGGCGCGTCCTTTCTCCAAGATCCCACAGCCGAGGTTTCGCACGCGTGCCGTGTTGCCGGTGGCGAAGCAGAAGACCTGCTCCGCCGGGACGTTGCCGATGCTGGAGAGGAACGCCACCATCCGCAGGATGCCGAGCGGCTGAACGCCGCTGCCCGCGGGAGAATCCGTCCCGAGGATGACGCGCTCGGCCTGGCCAAGCTCGAGCGTCGTGCGCAATGCATGCAAGGCGGCGAGCTCGTTGCCGTTGTGGACGATCTCCACCGCGCGGTGGCAGCGCTCGCAGAGGCAGCGCACCTGGTCGAGCGGCAGCGCGGTATGGCCGCCGTTGATGTGGCCGATCACGTCGGCGTCGGTCTCGAGCACGACATCGGCGTCGATCAGGCCCGACCCCGGGATCGACGGGCCGCCGGTATGGATCGTGCTCTGGATGCCGTGAGCGCGCGCCCAGCCCACCATCCTCTTCGCTTCATCGCCGGTCTTGACGCCGCCGAGGCCGATCTCGCCGAGCATCGTGACGCCGGCCGCGGCGAGGTCGCGGAAATCCTGCTCGGTCATCTCCTTCTCGATCACCGGCGCGCCCGCGAGCACCTTCACGCCGCCGGGCCGGAACGCCGAGAAGGCACGCTGCGCCGTGATGGCCAGCGCCTTCAGTCCCACGATGTCCCGCGGGCGTCCCGGAAGATGCACCTCGCCGGCCGAGATCATCGTCGTCACGCCGCCGTTGAGGAAACTGTCGATCCAGCCGAGCTGGCTCTGGCGCGGCGTCCAGTCGCCGAAGACCGGGTGGACGTGGCTGTCGATCAGGCCCGGGCAGACCGTGGCGCCTTTCGCGTCGACGATGCGGTCGGGCGCATCCGTATCGCAATCCTTCTGCTTTCCCACGGCTGCGATGCGTCCGTCCACGGCGACGATCGTGTCCGCGTCGAGGATCGGCCGCTTCAGGTCACCCGACAACATGAGGCCGATGTTGCAGATGACGAGCTTGCCCCTGGGATCTTCCGCGCCAGCTGCCGCCATCGTCACTCCTCCCGTCTCAGCGCAAGCCGTCCTTGCCCTCGATCCG
>DASVOY010000073.1:0-2593 GCA_036383115.1 Allostellaceae bacterium | reverse complement strand
CGACCTCCTTGGTGGTGAAGAAGGGATCGCAGGCGCGCACCACGACATCCTCGTCCATGCCGGTGCCGGTGTCGGTCAGGGCGATGACGACGTAGTCGCCTTCCGGCAGGTCCTCCGGCAGCGGCGCCTTCGCCGGATCGGCCTTGGCGGCGGCGATGATCAAGGTGCCGCCCTTCATCATCGCGTCACGGGCGTTGAGCGCGAGGTTCAAGATCGCGTGCTCGATCTGGCTCGGATCGACCATGGCGCGCCACAAGCCGTCCTCGAGCGCGACCTCGACGGTTATCATCTCGCCTATGGAATGGCTCAAGAACTCGCCCATGGCGCGCACGATATGGCCGATATCGACCGGGCGCGGCGCCAGGCGCTGGCGGCGGGCGAAGGCGAGGAGCTGGTTCGTCAGGGTCGCGCCGCGGTCGGCGGCGCGCGAGGCGGCGTCGACCATGCGCCGTCCGGCAGGGGCGACAAGGCGCTCGCGCAACAGCTCGAGATTGCCCTGGATCACCGTCAGGATGTTGTTGAAGTCGTGGGCGATGCCGCCGGTGAGCTGCCCGACCGCCTCGACCTTCTGCGCCTGGCTGAGCCTGTGCTCGGCGGCGAGGCGCTCGGCGACCTCGGCGCGCAGCCGCTCGTTCGCCTGGGCGAGCGCATGGGTGCGCTCGGCGACACGTTGCTCCAGGACCTCGGTCATGCGCTGCTCGGAAAGCTTGCGCTCGGTGGTGTCGAGCGCCGTGCCGATGAAGCGCCGGGCGCGGCCATCGGCGAAAAGCACTCTGCCGCGCGCCTCGATCCAACGCTCGATGCCGTCCTGGAGGCCGATGGTGCGGTACTCGAGCGCGAAGCCATGGCCATCGCCCAGCGCGGCGAGCGCGCGCTTCACGGCGGCGTCACAGCGCGCCCTGTCATCGGGATGGAGGCCGGAAAGGAAGGTATCGTAGCTGACCGCGGCATCGGCAGGCAGGCCGAACAGCGCCTTGCATCGATCCGACCAGCGCAGCTCGCCGCTGTGCGGGTCGAAGTCCCAGATGCCGAGCCGCGCCGATTCGATGACGAGCTGAAGAAACGCGGCACCGTGGTGCAGCGCCTCGGCGGAATCGCCATGGCCGGCGGCGAGCGGGATGCCGATCCGGTCCAGCATCTCGAGCGTCCGAAGGTCGTCTTGCCTGATCGCTTTCCCAGACTCGCCGGCGTTGTTCATCGTCATTCCCGAATGCGCCATCGCGCCATCGCGGCCCGGCAATTTGCGGCTGCCGATCCGCGTCAGCGTGAGAGGACGGCCGGACGCGAGGGGCACGAGCCTACCCTCGCGTGCAGATCATTGCACGCGCAACTGACTATCCGACGAGGGGATTATTCCAGGATCTATTCGCGCAGATCTTCAAAGAATTCGCGCACCCGGGCGAAGAAGCCCTCGCTTTCCGGGCTGGTGCGATGGCCGTCGCTTTCCTTCTCGAACTCGCGCAGCAATTCCTGCTGCCGTTTGGTGAGGTTGACCGGGGTCTCCACCACCACCTGCACATACATGTCGCCGCGCGACGGCGCGCGCAGCACCGACATGCCCTTGTGCTTGAGGCGGAACTGGTGCCCGCTCTGCGTCCCGGCCGGAACATTGACGCGCGCCCGGCTGCCGTCGATGGTCGGGACCTCGACCGTGCCGCCCAGGGCGGCGGTCGGCATCGCGATTGGCACCCGGCAATGGATGTTGGCGCCGTCGCGCTGGAAGATGCGGTGCGGCTTGACCGAGAGGAAGATGTAGAGATCGCCCGGCGCGCCGCCGCGCACGCCGGCCTCGCCCTCGCCGGCGAGCCGGATGCGCGTGCCGTCCTCGACCCCGGCGGGAATGGTGACCGCGAGCGTCTTCTCCTTGCGCGCGCGGCCCTGGCCGGCGCATTGGCGGCACGGGTTCTCGATGACCCGGCCGGCGCCGTGGCAGGAGGGACAGGTGCGTTCGATGGTAAAGAAGCCCTGTTGGGCACGCACGCGCCCGCTGCCGTAACAGGTCGGGCAGCTCACCGGCTTCGAGCCCGCCGCAGCGCCGCTGCCGTTGCAGCCCTCGCAGGGCACCAGCGTCGGCACCCGCACGTTGGTCTGCTTGCCCTTGAAGGCTTCCTCGAGCGCAATTTCGAGATTATAGCGGAGATCGTTGCCGCGGTTATTGGCGCCCTGGCCGCGCCGGCCGCCCATGAACTCGCCGAACATCTCGTCGAAGATGTCGGCGAAGCCTGCGGCGAAGCCGAAATCGCCGGCGCCCGCGCCGCCGCGGCTGCCATTCTCGAAGGCGGCATGGCCGAAACGGTCATAGGCGACGCGCTTCTGCTCGTCCTTCAGGACGTCATAGGCCTCGTTGATGTCCTTGAAGACCTGCTCGGCCTTCTTGTCGCCGGGATTGCGGTCAGGGTGGTACTGCATGGCCATCTTGCGATAGGCCTTCTTGATTTCCTCGGCGGAGGCATTCCTCTGGACGCCGAGAAGTTCATAAAAGTCCTTCTTAGCCATCACCCCTTACTCTCGACTTCGCAGTACCTTCGACAGCGGACCGCGTCCTGGCTTCGACCGCGAACCGCCCCGGCACGGCGGGGGCGGCACTTTGGAC
>DASVOY010000072.1:0-5337 GCA_036383115.1 Allostellaceae bacterium | reverse complement strand
CGGGCGAGCTGGAGCGCCGCGGCGGCGATCGACACCGGGCGTTCGGCGATGCGCGTCTCGCGCCTGACGCGGCGCGCCGCCGCATAGGCCGCACCAAAAACCGCTTCGAGCTCGCTCCCGGCAAGCCCCAGCTCGGCGGCGAGGCGGTGCGCCGCCTTCACCTGGCCGAGCACCTGCGGCTCGTCGATGACGAGGCTGTCGAGCGCGCTTGCCACGGCGAAGACATGCCGCAGCGCCGCCGGCCCTTCGTGCCGATAGAGCGCACGCGCGACGACATCGGCCGCAAAGCCGGTGCGCTCGGCCAGGAGACCGGCGAACACGGAGGCCGCACGCGCGGCATCGCCGGCGGTGGTGACGAGCTCGACGCGGTCGCAGGTCGCGATCAGCGCCGCCTCGCCCAGCCCGGTGCCGCGCAGCCGCTCGAGCGCCGTCGCGAGGTCGGCTTCGACCAACGCGAAGCGGTCGCGCAGCTCGATCGGGCTGCTGCGATGGTTGGTGCCGCTGACGAGCAGCGCGATACCCGTCCCGGCTGCGTCGGCGCCGGGCATGGGCTCTCGCTATCGGAACGGGGCGAGGCGGTCCTTGAGAGCGCCGACCGGCACCTCGACCTGCTCGCCGGAATCGAGATCGCGCAGCATCGCCGCGCCCCGCGCCAGTTCGTCCTCGCCCAGGATCACCGCGGCGCGAGCGCCCACCTTGTTGGCGCGCTTCATGCGCCGGCCGACATTGCCCGAATAGCCGACATCGACGGTGTAGCCGGCGCCGCGCAGCTCGTGCGCGACCTTGAGCGCGGCCGATTCGCCCTTCTCGCCGATTGGGATGACCGCGATCGGCCGTGGCGGTGCGGCGGGTTCACCGATGAGAAGGGCGAGGCGCTCGATGCCGGCCGCCCAGCCGACGCCGGGCGTCTCGGGTCCGCCCATGACGCCCATCAGCCCGTCATAGCGCCCGCCACCCAATACTGTGCCTTGCGCGCCCAGATCGGTGGTCACGAACTCGAAGGCGGTATGGCAGTAATAGTCCAGGCCGCGCACGAGGCGCGGGCTCACGCGATAGGCGATGCCGAGAAGGTCGAGGCCGGCACGCACGGCGTCGAAGAAGGCGCGCGCCTCGGGCGTGAGGTAATCGGCGAAGGACGGCGCGCCGGCGTTGATGCGCTTATCCGACTCGTCTTTGGAGTCGAGGATGCGCAGCGGATTGCGCTCGAGCCGCTTGAGGCTGTCCTCGGAGAGGCCGGCACGGTGCTGCGCATAATAGGTCACGAGCGCCGCGCGATAAGCCTGCCGGCTCGCCGCGTCGCCCAGCGTGTTGAGTTCGAGCTGGGTGCGCCTCAGCACGCCGAGCGCGTCGAGGATGTCGGCGCCGAGCGTTATTACCTCGATATCGGCCTGCGGCTGCGCCGCGCCGATGAGCTCGACATCGATCTGGTGGAACTGGCGGAAGCGGCCCTTCTGCGGTCGCTCGTAACGGAACATCGGCCCGCTGGCGAAGAACTTGAGCGGCGTGTTCTGCATCAGCCCATTGGAGAGCACGGCGCGAACGATGCCGGCGGTGTATTCCGGCCGCAGCGTGATCTCCTCGCCGCCGCGGTCGGTGAAGGTATACATCTCCTTGGTGACGATATCGGTCGTCTCGCCGATCGGACGCGCGAACACCTCGGTGAATTCGAAGATCGGCGTCGCGATCTCCTGGTAGCCATAGCGCTCGGCGATGCGGCGGGCGGTCTCGACCACGGCGCGATGGCGACGCTGATCGTCCGGCAACAGGTCCTGGGTGCCGCGCACCGGCTGCAGGGCGGCCATGATGCGCGACCGGCGCTACGGGACTTACGAGGCGGCGGCGTCGGCCGCGGCGCCGGCGCGCTTTTCCGCCTCGATCTCGGCCGCCTTCTTCTCGACCATCTCGACGAGATGGTCGACGATGTTCTGATCCTTGAGCCGGTGATGCGGCACGCCCGCGACATAGACCTGGTGCGTGTTGTTGCCGCCGCCGGTGAAGCCGATATCGGTCTCGCGCGCCTCGCCCGGCCCGTTGACGACACAGCCGATCACCGAAAGGGTCATCGGCGTGGTGATGTGCGCGAGACGCTGTTCCAGCACCTCGACCGTCTTGATCACCTCGAAATTCTGCCGCGCGCAGGACGGGCAGGAGATCACCGTCACGCCGCGCCGGCGCAGGCCCAGCGCCTTCAGGATCTCGTAGCCGACCTTGATCTCCTCGACCGGCTCGGCCGAGAGCGAGACGCGGATGGTGTCGCCGATCCCGGCCCAGAGTAGCGAGCCCATGCCGATCGCCGATTTGGTCGTGCCGGTCATTAGCCCGCCCGCCTCGGTGATGCCGAGATGGAGCGGATAGTCGCAGGCTTCGGCAAGCTGCTGATAGGCGGCGACGGCGAGGAACACGTCGGACGCCTTGCAGGAGATCTTGAACTCGAAGAAGTCATTGTCCTCGAGGATCTTGGCGTGCGTCAGCGCGCTCTCGACCATGGCCTCGGGGCAAGGCTCGCCATAGCGCTCCAGCAGGTCGCGCTCGAGCGAGCCGGCATTGACGCCGATGCGCATCGAGCAGCCGTGGTCCTTGGCCGCCTTCACTACCTCGCGCACGCGCTCGGCCGAGCCGATATTGCCGGGGTTGATGCGCAGGCACGCGGCGCCGCTCTGCGCCGCCTCGATGGCCCGCTTGTAGTGGAAATGAATGTCGGCGACGATCGGCACCTCGACCTGCGGCACGATGTCCTTGAGCGCCAGCGCCGATTCCTGGTCGGGGCAGGAGACGCGCACGATGTCCGCGCCCGCCCGCTCCAGCGCCTTGATCTGCGCGACCGTCGCGGTGACGTCGTGGGTCAGCGTGTTGGTCATCGACTGCACAGTGATCGGCGCGCCGCCGCCCACCGGCACCTTGCCGACATGGATCTGGCGGCTCCGGCGTCGATCGATGTCGCGATAGGGACGGACGCTCATCGCTAACCTCTTCTCGCTGCAGCCCCGTGTATCAGGGGACAACACCGCGCCTTATAGCGCGTTTCCACCGCGAGCAAAAGTTCCGGGGCCGCCGGGCTATTCGGGGGCGACCGCTGTCCCGATCAGCAGGCGGGTCGGATCGAGCACGACATTCGGTATCTTGCCCCTGCGGATCGGCACTGCCGGCAGATTGTCGACGGTGATCGCAAGCCGCGTGCCGGCGCCGGTGCTCATGGTGAGGCCCGGCTCGTCGGGAACGCGATAGCTGTCGCCGGGATGGAGCTGGCGGGCGAAAATCGTCGCGTTGTTCTGGTCGCGCACCTGGATCGAGCTCTCAGCCAGCGCGCGGACGGTGATGCGCGTCTGACCGTTGGCGACACCGTAGATGCGCGGCTTTTCGGGCGGCGGTGCGGCAACGGCCTCGGGGGTGGCCGGCGGAGTCGCCGCGGGTGCCGCCGTGGGCGGCGGAGCAGCGCTGGGCGCAGGCACTGCGGCAGCGCTGGGCGCGGGCGGCGGATTCTCCGGCGGCGGCGCGGGCCGCGCCGTTGCCGGCGAGGTTTCCGGCAAGGGGATCGGCAGCGTCGTCGCCGTTGCCGGCTCTCCGGCGGGTGCGGCGGTCTCGGCGGGCACGGGCGCCGCCGCAGGCACGGGCGGCACCACGGCGGGCGGCGGCGGCAGCGGCTCGCTGCTCGGCGCGGTCACCTCGGCGACGGGCGCGGGCGCGGGGGCAGCCGGCGCTTTCGGCAGCGCGAGTTCGACGGGCACGGCGACCACCCGTTCCGCGCGCGGCCGCGCGCTCGAGGACAGGTAATACCAGAGCCCATAGCCACAGATGGCGAGAATCACCGCCACCAGCATCATGGTGCCGCCGGGAATACTGCGTTCCGCCAGAGGTATCGGGAAAGTCAGGTCGCGCTGTCCCTCGAAGCCTTCGGCCTCGAGCTTGAAGCGGCGCACGGCCTCTTCACCATCGAGCCCGAGATGCGTGGCATACGCGCGCACGAAGCCGAGCGCGTAGACGGCGCCGGGCAGATTGTCGTAGCGCCCCTCCTCGATGGCCTCAAGGTAAGCCGCGCGGATGCGCAAGGCAGTTGCGACGCGGTTGAGATCGCTGCCGAGGCCCTCGCGGGTCTCGCGCAGCAGCTGGCCGACAGTACGGCGCCGGCTCGGCCGCGACTCGGCCGAGACATCGGCGGCGGATTGCGGCTCCGCTTGGATTTGATCGGGTTGCAACGCTGCCTCGTCGAGGGAATCTTTACGTCGGAAAAAGAGCGCCATTCGCCTCTGAACCGAATCACCCTGCCGCTCACCGATCATATGCGGGCAGGAACGATGAAGAAAAAGTAAAAGCCGACGACCCTGCGAGTACCGCCGCGCGCGCAGCTTATCAAATAAGCGCAAGACACCGCAACAACGATACCGCAGCGCGAGCAGGACGATTGGCGCCGCGTTTCAGATGGCGACGCCGTGGTCTCGGGCGAAATCGCGCAGCTTGCCGCGCAGGCTGCGCGGCGGCAGATCCGGCAGCGTGGCGAGCAGCCCCTCGAGCGGCGCGAGGGCGAGGCTGCGGATCATCGCCTTGACCGGGCCGACGCTGTGGGGCGCCATCGACAGCGTGCGGAAGCCGATGCCGACCAGCGCCAGGGTGTCGAGCGGCTGCCCCGCCATCTCGCCGCACAGCGCGAGCGGCACGCGGTGCGCGGCACAAGCGCGCACCACCTCGTCGAGAAGCTGCAGCACCGGCAGGCACAGCGGGTCGTAGCGCTCGGCGACGCGCGGATTGCCACGGTCGGCGGCGAAGAGGAACTGCACGAGATCGTTGGTGCCGACGGACAGGAAGTCGAGCTTGGGCAGGAGCTGCGGCAGCTCCCAGAGCAGCGCCGGCACTTCGAACATGACGCCGACCTCGATCATCGCCGGCGCCGCGTGGCCGCGCTCGGCGGCGCGGGCCACCTCGAGGTCGAGGACCGCGCGCGCGGCGTCGAACTCGGCGATGTCGGCGACCATCGGGAACATCACGCGCAGCCGCCGGTCGCGCGCGGCGCGGATCAAGGCGCGCAGCTGCTGGCGCAGCATGGCCGGCCGGTCGAGGGCGATGCGGATCGCCCGCCAGCCCATCGCCGGATTCTCGTCCTTGATCTCGGACATGTAGGGCAGCAGCTTGTCGCCGCCGATGTCGAGGGTGCGGAACGTGACGGGCCGGTCGCCCGCATGCTCAAGCACGCGGCGGTAGATCGATGCCTGCTGCCCGACGGAAGGGAAATCCTCGCGCATCATGAAGAGCAGCTCGGTGCGGAAGAGGCCAACGCCCTCCGCACCCGTCTCGTCGAGGTAAGGCAGGTCGAGGAGCAGCCCGGCATTCAATTGCAGCGACACG
>DASVOY010000071.1:0-6110 GCA_036383115.1 Allostellaceae bacterium | reverse complement strand
GCGCCAGCGCTTCGATGGCCAGTTGCGAGGCCTTGCGTGTCGCGACCGCGTTCGTCGAGCGCGCCGTGTCGGCGACCCAACGCTCCCAGCGCTCGGCGAAATCGGCGGGAAGATCGCCCGCCATGCGGCGGCGGAACTCGGCGGCAAGCGCGGGGTACTGCCCAGCATAGGCGTTGAAGCGGCACTCCCAGCGCTGCTGCGCCAGCGCGCCGGCGGGACGCGCGTCCCACCGCCGGCGCAGATCGGCGGGGATGTCGAAAGCCGCGAAGCCCCAACCGAGGGCCGCGCGCGTCGCTGCCGCCTCCTCGCTGCCGAGCGGCGCGCCATGCGCGTCATGCGTGCCGGCGAGCTTGGGCGCGCCCCAGCCGATCACGGTCTTGCAGCAGATCAGCGTCGGCTTGCCGGAGGGCATGAGCGCCTGACGGATCGCCGCGTCGATGGCGTCGGCGTCGTGGCCGTCGACATCGGGGATGACGCGCCAGCCATAGGCCTCGAAGCGCTTCGGCGTGTCGTCGGTGAACCAGCTCTCGACATGACCGTCGATGGAGATGCCGTTGTCGTCGTAGAAGGCGACGAGCTTCTCGAGCCCGAGCGTGCCGGCGAGCGAGCACGCCTCGTGCGAGATACCTTCCATGAGGCAGCCGTCGCCGAGAAATGCGAAGGTGCGATGATCGACAATGGCGTGGCCGGGACGATTGAACTCCTCGGCGAGGAGCTTCTCGGCGAGCGCCATGCCGACCGCGTTGGCGATGCCCTGGCCGAGCGGGCCGGTGGTGGTCTCGACGCCGGGCGTCATGCCGAACTCGGGATGGCCGGGCGTTTTCGAATGCAGCTGGCGGAAGCGCTTCACCTCCTCGAGCGGCAGGTCGTAGCCGGTGAGATACAGCAGCGCATAGAGCAGCATCGAGCCATGCCCATTCGACAGCACGAAGCGGTCGCGGTCCGGCCAGCGCGGATCGGCCGGGTTGTGCTTGAGGTGGCGGCTCCACAGCACCTCGGCGATGTCGGCCATGCCCATGGGCATGCCGGGATGGCCGGACTTGGCCTGCTCGACCGCGTCGACGGCCAGCATGCGCAGCGCATTCGCCAGCACGCGGCGGTCAACGGCGCGCTCGGATTGACGCAAGGCCTTCATCGTTTCCATCCCTTCATGCATGGTCAGAGCGCTCGCTTCTTGCGGTCCATCAGCTGCCAGATCATCGGCGTGAAGATGAGCTGCATGGCCAGCGGCATCTTCCCGCCGGGACAGACGATCGTGTTCGGCCGCGACATGAAGGAATCCGGCAGCATCGCCAGCAGGTACGGGAAGTCGATGCCCCGCGGGTTGCGGAAGCGGATGACGAGCATGCTCTCGTCGGGGCTCGGCACGTCGCGGGCGATGAAGGGGTTGGAGGTGTCCACCGTCGGCACGCGCTGGAAATTGACGTCGGTGCGCGAGAATTGCGGGCAGATGTAGTTCACGTAATCCGGCATGCGGCGCAGGATCGTGTCGACGATCGCCTCCTGCGAGTATCCCCGGATCTTCTTGTCGCGGTGGAGTTTCTGGATCCATTCGAGGTTGATGATCGGCACGACGCCGATGATGAGGTCGGCGTGGCGCGCGACGTCGACCGTCTCGGTGACGACGGCGCCGTGCAGCCCCTCATAGAAGAGCGCGTCGGTCCCCGGCGGGATGTCCTCCCAGGGCGTGAAGGTGCCGGGAGGCTGCTTGTAGGGCGCCGCTTCCTCCTCGTTGTGGAGGTACTTGCGCACCTTGCCGGTGCCGCGCTCGCCATAGGAGCGGAACAGCTTCTCGATCTCCTCGAAAAGGTTCGCCTCCGGGCCGAAATGACTGAATTGCCTCTGCTGCTGCGCCGGCATCTCCGCCAGCTTCGCGCGCATGTCCTTGCGATCGTAGCGGTGGAAGGCATCGCCCTCGACGATGGCGGCGCTGACGCCTTCGCGGCGGAAGATCCGCTGGAAGGTGGTGGTGACCGTCGTCGTGCCCGCGCTGGACGAACCGGTGATGGCGATGACCGGGTGCTTTACCGACATGATGGCGTCCTCGCGAAGGGGCGATCGGTCCGGAACAGCGAGCGCGTGTTGAACAGCGGCGTCTCGAACACGAGCGGCTCGCCGCGGTCATAGGCGTGGTGGTAGCCGACGAGCCGCTCGACCTCGTACCGCGAGCCCAGAATCACCGGCACGCGCTGATGAATGCCCTGGGGCGCCAGATCGAGGATACGCTCGCGCCCGGTCGAAGCGGCGCCGCCGGCCTGCTCGACGATCAGCGCCATCGGGTTCGCCTCGTAGAGCAGGCGCAGGCGGCCCGGCTTCGCCGGGTCCTTGGTGTCGCGCGGATACATGAAGAGGCCGCCGCGGATGAGGATGCGATGCACCTCTGCCACCATGGAGGCGATCCAGCGCATGTTGAAATCGACACCGCGCGGGCCCGACTTGCCCTCAATGCATTCCTCGACATAGCGCCGCACGGGGAGTTCCCAGAAGCGCTCGTTCGACGCGTTGACAGCGAACTCGCTCGCCGCTTCGGGGATGCGCATGTCCGGGTGCGTCAGGGTGAAGGCGCCGGTCTCGCGATCGAGGGTAAAGCCGTGCGCGCCCTTGCCGAGGGTGACGATGAGCATCGCCGTCGGGCCGTAGACGGCGAAGCCCGCCGCCACCTGCTCATGGCCCGGCCGCAGGAAATGCTCCGGCCTCGGCTCCGCGACGTCCTCCGGCGCGCGCAGCACCGAGAAGATCGTGCCGACCGTCATGTTGACGTCGATGTTGGACGAGCCGTCGAGCGGGTCGAAGACCAGGAGATAGCGGCCGCGCCGATATTCGCCGGGGATCGCGTAGGGCTCGTCCATCTCCTCCGAGACCATGCCGGAGAGCTGGCCGCCCCATTCACATGTTGCGAGGACGATGTCGTTGGCGATGACGTCGAGTGGCTTCTGCTCTTCGGCATGCACGTTGACGCGCATCGGCGCGCCGGCGGAAGGGCCGAGCGCGCCGCGCGACACCGCAGTGGCGATGAACTTGCAGGCGCGCTGCACGTCGTTGAGGAGAGCGGTGAGATCGGGATCGCGTCCATGGCCGTCGCCATGCTCGATGATGAACTTGCCGAACGTCGTGCGGCGATACGACATTGCTCCCCTCCCAGGGTTTTCTCTAGGGCGCGAACACGCGGCTGGCCCGGATGTCGGCCGCGGTGATCGTCTGCAGCGCCGCCCGGTCGAGCAGCCGGCCGCGCTCGGCGAAGAGCCGGTTCGCCTGCCTGAGCCGCGCGCGGTCGAGCGCGTTGCGGATCGAGCGCGCATTGGCGAAGCGGGGCTGTTCCATGCGCCGCAGGATATAATCCTTCATAGCCGCCGTCGCCTCCGCATCGAAGCGATAATTCATCGTCGCGACCATGAGCTCTGCGATGCGGAAGAGCTCGTCGGCGGCGTAGTCGGGAAAATCGACGTGGTGGGCGATGCGCGACGCCATGCCCGGATTGCTCTCGAAGAACGTGTCCATGCGGTCCTTGTAGCCGGCGAGGATCACGACGAGGTCGTCGCGGTTGTCCTCCATCACTTGGAGCAGGATCTCGATCGCCTCCTGACCGTAGTCGCGCTCGTTCTCGGGCCGGTAGAGGTAATAGGCCTCGTCGATGAAGAGCACGCCGCCCATCGCCTTCTTGAGCACGTCCTTGGTCTTGGGCGCGGTGTGGCCGATATACTGTCCCACGAGATCGTCGCGGGTGACGCTGACCACGTGGTTGCGCCGGACATAGCCGAGGCGGTGGAGAATTTCCGCCATGCGCCGCGCCACGGTGGTCTTGCCGGTGCCGGGATTGCCGGTGAAGGACATGTGGAGCGCCGGCGGCTCTGCCTCGAGGCCGAGGCTGCGCCGCGCGCGCTCGACGAGGAGCAGCGCCGCGATCTCGCGGATGCGGGTTTTCACCGGGGTGAGCCCGACCAGCTCGCGGTCGAGCTGGTCGAATGTCTCGCCGATGCTGGTCTCGGCATAGAGCGCGTCGAGATCGACGCGCTCCTCGGCGATGGCGGCGAGCGCGGTCATCTCTGCCTCATCCCTGGCGCGCGCCGGCCGGTTTCGCCGTCGCATAGCTGCGCAGCGCATACCCGACCTTCCGCCCCGCGCCCTCGCTGCGCACCAGCTCGAAACCGGGCTCGTGCTTCGGGCGGTTCACGATGAACGACATGCGCTGGGTCTCGAAACCCTTATGCGAATCGAAGGCGAGGATCTTGATGTACTTGTCGCCCTGGGCGGCGCGGCAGGCCTTCACCTCCATCATGATCCCGGCGGGGTCCTTGAGGTCGAACATCGGCGTGCCCCACATCGACCAGTAGGTGTTGTGCGGATGCGGGTCGTCGGTGAACTCGATGCCGATCGCCCAGTCCTGTTTCAGCGCGTATTCGATCTGCTTCTTGATCTCGGCGTCGGTGAGATCGGGCAGGTAAGAGAATTGGCCTTGCGTCAGATGCATCGGATGGCTCCCAAATCAGGCGACGCTGGGTGTTGGCACGTAGTCGACCGAGTCGGTCGACGCGTAGTCGAAGGTGACATCCTTCCAGGTGTCGAGCGCGGCACCCAACGGACGGCACCACCGCGCGGCCTCGAGCAGGATCTGCGGTCCCTCGTTCCAGATGTCGCGACCCTCGTTGCGCGCCTTGATCATCGTCTCGAGCGCGACGCGGTTGGCGGTGGCACCCGCCTGGATGCCCATGGGGTGGCCGATGGTGCCGCCGCCGAACTGCAGCACGACGTCTTCGCCGAGGTGGCAGAGGAGCTGGTGCATCTGCCCGGCATGGATGCCGCCGGACGCCACCGGCATCAGCTTCTTGAGGCTGGCCCAGGGCTGGTCGAAAAAGATGCCGGGCTCGAGGTTCTTCGGCACATGGGTCTCACGGCAGGTATCGTAGATGCCGCGCACCACGTTGGGATCACCTTCGAGCTTGCCGACGACAGTGCCGGCATGGATGTGATCGACGCCCGCCATGCGCATCCACTTGGCGATGACGCGGAAGGCGACGCCATGGTTCTTCTGCCGCGTATAGGTCGAGTGCCCGGCGCGATGCAGGTGCAGGATCATGTCATTGCGCCGCGCCCATTTCGCCATCGACTGGATCGCGGTGTAGCCGATGACGAGGTCGATCATGACGATGACGCTGCCGAGCTCCTTGGCGAATTCGGCGCGCTCGTACATGTCCTCCATGGTGGCGGCGGTGACGTTGAGGTAGGTGCCCTTGACCTCGCCGGTCTCGGCCATCGCCTTGTTGACCGCCTCGGTGCAGTAGAGGAAACGATCGCGCCAATGCATGAAAGGCTGCGAGTTGATGTTCTCGTCGTCCTTGGTGAAGTCGAGGCCGCCCTTGAGCGCCTCGTAGACCACGCGGCCGTAATTGCGGCCGGAGAGGCCGAGCTTCGGCTTCATCGTGGCGCCGAGCAGCGGCCGGCCATAGACATTCATGCGCTCGCGCTCGGCGATGATGCCGGTGGCCGGGCCCTGGAAGGTCTTGAGGTAGTGCGGCGGGATGCGCATGTCCTCGAGGCGGAGCGCCTTCAAGGGCTTGAAACCGAAGACATTGCCGATGATCGACGCCGTGAGATTGGCGATCGAGCCTTCCTCGAACAGGTCGATGTCATAGGCGATATAGGCGAAATACTGGCCAGGCGTGCCGGGCACCGGGTCGATGCGATAGGCCCGCGCGCGGTAGTACTCGCTGTCGGTCAGACGGTCGGTCCACACCACCGTCCAGGTGGCGGTTGACGATTCGCCGGCGACGGCCGCGGCCGCCTCCTCGGGATCGACGCCGTCCTGCGGCGTGATGCGGAAGACGGCGAGCACATCGGTGTCCTTGGGCTCGTAGCCAGGCTCCCAGTAGCCCATCTGGCGGTACTTGAGCACGCCGGACCGATAGCGCTCCTTCATATCGGTGATCTTGCCGTCTCCAGACTTCTTCATCACGTCGCCTCACCCATTGGCCGAAACTCGCTTTCGCGAACGTCCTGACCCTATCCGCCACCTAGCCCTGGTAAAAACAAAATGTTCTGTCGTATATATCAAGGCATCGCTTGATGATTAGAGGGAGTCCGGCCGATGCGGCACGTCACGGTTCGCCAGCTCC
>DASVOY010000070.1:0-2874 GCA_036383115.1 Allostellaceae bacterium | reverse complement strand
CGACGGAGTCCATAAGGCTGGTCGAGATGTCTGCAAGTGGGCACATTCCGGAAGAATGAAACTTGCTGAGGCTAGGTCTGCTTCAGTGCTCCAAAGCAGACACTAGAGTGGATTCCGATTGGGTGGAAGGTAGCCGGCATTGGCGAAGTAGTTGGCGCATTCGCGTCGGCCGAAGCGCTGGAGGAGCTGGCCGACGGCGGCCCATAGCGCGTCGAGGGAGCGGGCTGCGGCCTTGCGTAGCAGGGCTTTGAGCTTGGCGAAGACCTGCTCGATCGGATTGAGGTCGGGGCTGTAGGGCGGCAGGAAGAGGAGCTGTGCGCCGACGGCCTCGATCGCCTGGCGCACGCCCGCGCCCTTATGGGAGCCGAGATTGTCCATGACGACGAGGTCGCCGGCCTTGAGTGTCGGGAGCAGGAACTGCTCGACATAGGCGCGGAAGGTCTCGCCGTTGATGGGGCCGTCGATGACGCAGGGGGCGGTGATCGCGTCATGGCGCAGGGCGGCGAGGAAGGTGCTGGTCTTCCAGTGGCCATGCGGGACACCGGCAATGAGGCGCCGCCCGCGCGGGGCGCGGCCATAGCGCCGCGCCATGTTCGTCGCGACCCAGGTCTCGTCGATGAAGACGAGGCGTGCCGGGTTCAGCGCCGCCTGGCTCGTGCGCCAGAGCGCGCGCGCCGCGGCGACGTCGGGCCGGTCCTGCTCGGCGGCATGGAGCGTCTTTTTTTACGCGTCAGGCCCAGCGCCTGCAGAAAGCGGTGGATCGACGAGCGCCCCACCGTGATCGCCGCGGCCGCCAGCCGCGCCTGCAGCTCGTCGAGCGTGATGTCGGGCTGAGCCGCCACCAGCTCGCGAACCAGCGTCTCGTGCGGCACCAGCGCGAACGGCTTCTTGCCGCGTGCCGCCGGCGCCACGCTCCCCGTGCGCTCCCAGCGTTGCACCAGCTTGATCGCGCAGCTTTCGCTGACCGCGAAGCGTTCCGCCGCCGCCCGCCGCGACAGCCCCGCCTCAACCGCTCCGACAATCCGTTCCCGAAGATCCAAAGAAAGAGGTCGTGCCATCCATGCTGGCCTCCTCCGTCCCAGCGCTCAGGTTGAATCATAAATCGCGCCCGCTGGGAATCCCTCCCGCGATTCCTCTCCCCCGGGATATGCTCTAGCTCAACTGATGCACTTCCCGGGGGCGGGTAGTCCACTCGAGCGCAGACTTCTAGGCTTCACGTGGAACATTCCGCGTGCAGCCGCCGTGTGACCGCGCCCCGGCTAGAGATTCGCGGGATTTCCGGGCCGCACCGTGACGCTGCCGACGATCACGCCGTCTGGGCGCTCGAAGGTGATCGTCTGCCCGCTGCGGAGCATGATGTAGCACTGCTGATCGCCGCTGCTGACGCGGGCCAGAGATGAGCAGAAGCGGCCGTCCGGCAGGACGCGCCAGGTGCCGATGTCGTTGAAGTCGCCCTGGCGGAAGCGCTCCTGGCCGCCACCGGAGAAATAGACGGCATAGGGCGCACCGTCGGTGGTGATGCCTTGGGCCGTGTGGTTCGAGAACGCGGCCACGATCTCGTCGGCGGACATGCGCGTCGGCGCGCCCGGCATGGCAACCGGCGCCGGCGCCGTGCTGCCGCCGGACAGCGCCGTCGTCCCCGCGGGCGCAGGCGCAATCGGCACGCCGAGGGCGCCGGTCAGCACGGGCGGCGGCGACGATCCGGCCGACCCGGCGACGGCCGGTTGATCCGGTGAAGAATGGCACGCGGCCACGACGGCGAGGACAGGCAGGAGCAGCATCACAGGTTTCGACGGAACGGCCACGATCGCACCTCTCGGGAGATTCGTTTGCTCCCGCCAACGCGCGGGCTGCGGCGCGGTTCCCGCGCTGCGCGCGGCGGCACGCCGACCAATGTCGTTGCTGGTTGCTCAGCGTCGGGCGAGGGCGCCGATCGTGGTGAAGGCCGAGATGTATTCGAGGCTGGTGCGAACCTCGATCACGGTTGGCCCCGGCGCGGCGAAGGCGGCGTCGAGCGCCTTCTCGATGTCGCCGTCGCACTCGACCTTGAGCCCGGCCGCGCCGAAGGCCTGGGCGAGGCGGGCGAAATCCGGGTTGGCGAGGTCGGTGGCGATGCGCCGGCCGGGGAACGCCTTCTCCTGGTGGAGCCGGATGGTGCCGTAGCTGGCGTTGTTGGCGACGATCAGGACCAGCGGCAATCGGCGTTCGACCGCGACGGCAAGCTCGTTCCCCGTCATCAGCATGCCGCCATCCCCGACGAGGCAGATAACGCGGCGTTCCAGGCGCAAGGCCGCGGCCACCGCCGCCGGCACGCCGAAACCCATGGCGCCCGAGATCGGTCCGAGGACACGCTGCGAGGCGCGGAACGGGAAGTAGCGCGCGAGCCAGCCGGAGAAGTTGCCGGCATCGGTGGTAAAGACCGCGTCCGCGGCGGCGCGACGCCTTAGCGCCGCGATGACGCTGCCGAAGACGACGCCGTCCTCCGCGTGCTGCGGAGTCCACGCCGCGAGATCGGCCCATTGGCGGTGCAGCCGCGCGTTCCAGGCGGCATGGCCGCCGGCGGGCGGCGCTGCCGCCGCGGCGAGTTCTTCCAGGAAGGCGACGGGATCGGCGGCGATGGCGAGATCGGTGGCGAAGACCGCGCCGAGCACCGCGGCGTCGTCATAGACATGGATGAGCTTCTGCCGCGGCTGGGGCGCGGTCGGCAGGACGTAGCCCTGGGTCGTCACGTCGCCGAGCCGCGTGCCGACCGCCAGGATCAGGTCGCTCTCCTGGTATGTGGCGACCTGCTGCTTGGGCAGGAGATATCCGAGATGGCCGGCAAAAAGCGGGTGCTCGTTGTCGAGGAGGTCCTGCTGGCGGAAGCTCACCGCC
>DASVOY010000069.1:0-1865 GCA_036383115.1 Allostellaceae bacterium | reverse complement strand
AGTTGCGGGTCGTGGCACGCAGCGACGAGACCGCCGACGGCCGCAACCCGATGCCGCTGTCTGCGCCTTCCGTCGCCCCCCTTGTGCTTTCCCAGTCCTCCGACATCTATGGCGTCGGTCGCGGCGGCTGGCTGGCGGCGGGCGCCCTTTACGTAGCGCTCGCTGCGGCTTTCCTGGCGATTGGCTGGAGTGTGACGCCGCCCGAACCATGGCCGGCGAGCGAGGCGGTATTCCAGGTCATCTTCGAGGAGCCCACCCCGCCAGCTCCGGCCCCTCTCCCCGCTTCCGAGCCGCCGCCGAGCGTCGCTGCCGCCCCGGTGCCGATCCCGGAACCCGACCCAGTGCCGCCGCCGCAGCCGGCCGAGCCCGAGCCGGCACCGCAACTCGCGGAACCCGAGACAATCCCGTCACCACAACTTGCCGAGCCTGAGCCGGCGCCTGTCGAGCTGCCGAAGCCGCCTCCGCCCAAGCCGGTCGTGAAGCCGCGCTCCGCTGCGGCCACGCCGATCCATCCGCCGCCGAGCGCGAGCCCGCTGGCCGAGCCGCGCATGGCCGCGATGGCGCCACCGGTCGCCGCCGCGCCGGTGCTGCCGCCACAACCGATCAGCGGCCTCGCCGGCAACCGCAAGCCCGATTATCCCGCCGAGGCGCGCCGGCGCGGGCAGCAGGGCCGCGTCGTGCTGCGAGTCGAAGTCTCGGCGGCGGGCACGCCGCTTGGCGTCTCCGTCGTCTCTTCGAGCGGGCATCCCGCCCTCGACCAGGCGGCGGCCCGGGCGGTCGAGCACTGGCGCTTCAACCCGGCGACCCAAGCCGGCGCGCCGGTGCAAGGTGCCGCCGATGTGCCGTTCCAGTTCAGGCTTGAGGATTGAGCGGCTTTCGCTTCGCTGCGTGTGCCGTCGCCGCCGCTCTGGCCCTGCTTTCCGGGGCGGCGGCGGGACAGCCAGCCGCCGATGAAGCCGCCCCCACGACGCTGCCCACGACCGAGGTCATCGCCACCTCGCCGCTTCTCGGCAGCGGCATCGATCGCGACAAGGTGCCGGCCAATGCGCGCAGCTTCTCGTCCGGCGATCTCAGCCGCGAGGGTCCACCGAACCTGACCCGCGCGCTCGGCGAGCGCGTGCCCAGCGTCAACATCAACGATGTCCAGGACAGCCCCTATCAGCCCGATATCCAATACCGCGGCTTCGACGCGTCGCCGGTCCAGGGCACGCCGCAAGGGCTTGCGGTGTACCAGAATGGCGTACGCATCAACGAGGCCTTCGGCGACACCGTCAACTGGGACCTGGTTCCGGATTTCGCCATCAACCGGCTCAACCTGATCAGCGCGAACCCCGTCTTCGGGCTCAATGCGCTGGGCGGCGCCTTGGCGCTCGAGATGAAGAACGGGTTCAATTTCCAGGGCGCGCGCGCCGAGCTCTCCGGCGGCTCCTTCGGCCGGCGTGACGGCACCCTCGAATACGGTCTGCAGGCGGGCAATTTCGCGAGCTACATCGGCGGCCGGGCGCTCTACGAGGAAGGCTGGCGCGACCATTCGCCGACCTCGCTTCACCAGCTCTATACCGACCTGGGCGCTCAAGGCGAGCGGCTGAGCGCGCATGTCTCCTTCGCCGGCGCGTCGAACCTCATCAACGCCATCGGCCCCACGCCTGTCGAGCTGCTGGCGGCGAGCCGCCGCATCATCTTCACCTATCCGCAGTCGACGCGGAACGATCTCGCCTTCCTCACCGTGACGGGCGCGTACAAAGCAACCGACACCATCACCGTCGACAGCAATTTCTACTATCGCCATTTCCGGCAGCATATCGCCAACGGCAACGCGACGGACGCGCAGGTTTGCGATGCGGCGCCGGGCCTGCTCTGCTTCG